>JBCCCJ010000114.1:0-9022 GCA_039033615.1 Bacteroidota bacterium | reverse complement strand
GGCAAGGGTTCTTCGGAGCAGAAATTCAGCGCCTCCAACGGGGGCAGGATGAAGTGAAGGTCTGGGTACGTTACGATGCGGCAGAACGCTCCTCCATCGGCGACTTGGAAAATATGCGGATTCGTACCCAAACCGGGCAGTCGATTCCCTTGAAAGAGTTGGCAACCCTGAGCGTGTCTCGGGGAGTGATCTCGATCAATCGCCTCGAAGGCAAACGAGAAATTCGGGTGGAAGCCGATATGGCCTCCGATGATGCCTCGGCAAGTGCCATGATCCAAACGATTGAAACCGAATTGTTGCCACCGATCTTGTCCAAATACCCTTCGGTGAGCTATTCTTTTGAAGGACAATACCGGGAAAATGCCAAGACGCAGGCATCTAGTGGAACGGTGATGCCCTTAGTACTGATCCTGATTTTCTTCATCATCATGCTGACCTTCCGCTCTCTGGGACAGACCCTAACGGTGTTCAGCATCATTCCGTTTGGCTTGATTGGCGTAATTCTCGGGCACCTGATTTTCAATCAGCAGATCAGTGTCCTCTCTTTCCTAGGGGTATTTGCCCTGATTGGAGTATTGGTGAATGATGCCTTGGTATTCGTGAGTGCGCACAATATCCTCATCAAAGAAGGGAAACCATTTCGGGAAGCCATCTATGAAGCAGGCTTGTCGCGTTTTCGTCCCATTTTCCTGACTTCCTTGACTACCATCGCGGGTCTTGGTCCCTTGATTTTTGAGAAAAGTTTCCAGGCCCAATTCCTGATTCCCATGGCGATCTCGATTGCCTTTGGCCTCGCAATTGCGACGCTGGTGATTTTGATTACCCTGCCGTCCATCATGGTCTTGGTCAATCAGTACAAGGTTGCTATGGTGCATCTGTGGGAAGGAGAAAAACCCGATCCTACTTCCGTGGAGCCTGCATTGTTGGAACGAAAAAATTACCTGGTGTTGTGGCTGGGCGGACCAGTGGTGTTAGGTGCCTTGATCTTTTTCTTGACCTCTTTGTTCTAATATAGGGGCTTGCCCCACTCAATCCATTGATTCATGAACCGACTTTCGTTGATCACAATGATAGCCTTGCTCCTGCCCGGAATCACCTGGAGCCAGGATACCCTGGACCTTTCGCGGGCGGTGCAAGAGGCTCTCAATAGCAACTATGGAATCCAGGTGGCCCAATACAATGTAGAAACTGCGGAAACCAATACCTTTCTCGGGGCTACTGGCTTGTTACCTCGCGTTTCCTTGACGGGAGGAGCGAATTACAACAACAACAACGTAACCGCAGAATTGGTCAGCGTAGATCCCGATACCGGACAACCCACTTCGGAAGAGGTCAGCCTGGATGGCATCCAGACCTATGGTTTCAACACCGGAATCGGCGTGGACTACACCGTCTTTGACGGCCTGGGAAATATGTACAACTATCGCGTACTCAAGTCCAACCTTCAACTGACCAAAGAACAAACTCGGGGGGTTATTGAGGGGAATCTGGCTCAGGTCATGGTCGCCTATTACCAATTGGCTCGCCTCACCTTGGCGTATGAATTGCAGTTGGAAGCCCTTGCGACTTCTCGCGAACGCTTGACCTACATTCGCAACCAGCTGGATTTCGGGAGTGCAACCAAGCTCTTTTTGTTGAATGCGCAGGTGGACCTGAATACAGATAGCATCACCGTCGCCAATGCAGCCATCACCGTAGAGAATGCTCGTCGTGATTTGAATGTCCTGATGGGGAGAGAAGTAGAAGCGACCTATGCGATTCGGACCGATGCGCAGATGATGAATATGAAGCCCTTACCGGATTTGCAGCAGATGGCCCTGGCGATGAATCCGCAGCTACAAGCAGCAGATGAAGGGCGCAAGATTGCTGAACTGAACATTCGGGTGGCAGAAGCCGCTCGCTATCCGCGCCTTTCGGTCAATGCGAATTATGGCTACAACTTCAGCGACAACGGCCCGGTCAGTTTTGCTCGGACCATCCAAAGCCTGGGCTTGGCTGCAGGGGCGAATCTCTCCTTCAACATTTTTGATGGGAATCGGACCAGCCGCAACATCCAATCGGCTCAGGTAGGTCTGGCGAGCTCTCGGGCACAGTATCGTGAGGCAGAGCAAAACCTGCTGCGAGATCTCTCCAAAACTTTTGCCACCTATCGCAACAACCGGGAAATCCTGCGCTTGAATCAAACCAGCCTGGAAGCCGCTCAAATGAACTTTGACCGGACACGCGAGGCATTTGAGTTGGGACAAGCCAATAGCGTAGAATTTCGTCAGGCGCAATTGAACTTATTGTTGATTCAAAACCAGCTGAACAACATCCGCTTTGATGTCAAGCTCAACGAGATAGAATTGCTTCGGTTGAGCGGACAACTCAGCCCTCAGCCAGAAAGCTGATTGCAGGCGCTCCTCACACAAAATTGCCCGAAAGGATCAACTCCTTTCGGGCAGTTCCGTATCTTTAGCACCACCAAGTAAGTAAGCATCTTTATGACTCCACAGGAGGAATCAATCTCGGCACTCTTAGCAGCTCTGGAAGTGTCGCCGGACAATGTGCCTCTGCGAAAACACATCGCAGACCAACTTATGGACCTGGAGGCATACAATCAGGCCGAGCAACAATTCACCAAGGCATTGGAATATGCCCCTAACGATATCGAAATCAAATTGGGATTAGCGGAGGCCTTCTTTGGTCAGGATAAATACTCTGCTTCGTTGGTCATCCTGGAAGAACTGATGGAGCACGATCCTCCTCTCGCGGAAGCTTTTTTCGTACACGCTGAGATCAGTTTGGCGACAGACGAAGTTTCTCAGGCCCTGGAGTCATATCAAGAAGCGGTACGCTTGGATCGCTCCTTGCGTGATACGGCTTTTGAGACTCAATTGGCAGAGGCCGGAGCTACCCCAGAAGATCCCATGGGAGGGCGGGTTCCCGTCGGATATCAAAACAATGAGGAAGAAGAGGCGGTAGAGGTAGAGCGTCCCAGCATTTCTTTTAAGGAAGTAGGGGGCATGGACAATTTGAAGGAAGAAATCAACCTCAAGTTGATCCTGCCGATGCAGCAACCCGAATTGTATCGGGCTTATGGCAAATCCATCGGTGGAGGGATGCTGTTGTACGGCCCTCCCGGCGTGGGGAAAACCCACCTCGCTCGCGCCACTGCAGGCGAAGTCAAAGCGGGCTTCATCGCCGTGGGCATCCACGACATTCTGGATATGTGGATGGGCAATAGCGAAAAAAACCTACACGAAGTCTTTCAGGCAGCACGAGCCAACGCTCCCTGCGTGCTCTTTTTTGATGAAGTGGATGCACTCGGGGCCAGTCGTTCGGACATGAAGCAAAGCGGGGGCCGACACCTGATCAATCAGTTCTTATCTGAATTGGATGGAGTGAAATACTCCAATGATGGCGTCTTGATTCTGGCTGCAACCAATACCCCTTGGCACATGGATTCAGCCTTTCGTCGGCCTGGTCGCTTTGACCGCATTCTGTTTGTCCCACCTCCAGATGCGGCCGCTCGGGCTGCCATCATGAAGATTCTGCTCAAGGGCAAACCGACTGGGAATCTGAACTTGGAAAAGCTGCTTCGCAAAGCAGAAGGGTTCTCCGGGGCAGACCTCAAAAGTGTGGTAGATCTGGCGGTAGAAAGCAAACTCAGGGCTTCCTTACAGGCAGGAAAACCCTTGCCAATCGAACAAGGCGATCTGCAACAGGCCTTGAAACAGGTCAAGGCTTCGACCAAAGAGTGGTTCACTACCGCTCGAAACTATGCCATGTATTCCAATGAAGCCGGCTTGTATGACGACATCCTGGCGTATCTGAACATCAAAAAATAATCCGCAAGGAGACTCCTGTGAATATCAATCGCATCCAATTGCTGATCAGTCAGCGCCGCTGGCAACTGGCCGAAGAAGAACTTCGGAGAGAGTTGGTGAACGAACCCATGAATCCGATCGGACATGCGTTTTTGGGAATCATTATGCTGGGGCAGGATCGCACCGATGAGGCGTTGACTGCAGTGGAGCATTCGATTGGATTGGCGCCAGATATGGCATTTCCTCACAATTTGAGAGGGCGAGTGCTCTATGAGATGGGGGAAATGAAGCAAGCCGATGAGTCGTTTTTGACTGCCATTGAATTGGACCCTGCGGATGCCGATCACTACATCCATCGCGCTTATGTCCTGTTTTCCCGGAGTAGGTACGAAGAAGCGCTGACTTCAGTCGAAGAAGGCTTGGCCCTGGACCCGGAGCAAGTGGACGGCATCAACTTGCGGGGACGCTTGCTGATCAAGATGGGACGAGAGCCGGAAGCGAGTGAGGTCTTTGAGTCCTCCATGAGCAAAGACCCAGAAAACAGTTTTACCCACGTCAACATGGGCTGGGCCAAATTGGAGGCTGGGGAGCACAAAGCAGCTTTGGAACATTTCCGGGAAGCCCTTCGCTTGAATCCAGAAAATGAACCCGCTCGGGCAGGGTTGGTAGAAGGACTCAAAGCCCGATACTGGTTTTATCAGCTGTACCTGAAGTTTGCCTACTTCATGGATGGCTTGAACCAGAAGTACCGTTGGGCACTCATCATCGGGCTGATTGTGATTGCGAGGTTGATCCCTGCCTTGGCACCTGTCTATCTGGCCTTGGTCTTTTTCTCCTGGTTTTCCAGCATTCTGTTCAATAGCTTGATTCGCCTGAATCCCTATGGCCGCTACGCCCTGAATGAAGATCAGATCAAGTTTTCCAACATTTTTTCCGGCGTCCTCCTCGGAGGGGTAGGGAGCTTTGTGGCAGGAAAACTGCTGGAAGTAGGCTTGCTGGAAAATCTAGGCTTGGTGTTACTGATTCTTTTGTTTCCCATCACGGGTACCTTCAACCAGAAATATCCCAAGGATCGCAAAAAATCCATGATTTACACCTGGGTATTGGTTGGCTTGGGCAGTGTCTTTCTGCTGCTAGAAGCCTTGCAACTCACGGAGATTTCCAGTGGCGTCTTTTTGGTGTATGTCTTGGGCAGTGTTGCTTACACCTGGTGGGTTCAGACCTTGAAAGGCTAAAAAAAAAGAGTGCTCGTGAGAGCACTCCCCTAGTTGTGTATGTAAGCAAGTTCGTTTCGAGGGTAACATACCTACTTGGTAGGTTGTTCGGAAAGTAGAAATTTTCTTCAGCATTTCAAAGATTGGCGATTGAAAAACAGGATTAGTCCAAAAAGGCCTCCGCTTCCTCCATCAAAATATGGATGGCTTCTCCTTCCGTCGCATGTCGATAATTTCCCGTTCCAGCCTTTGCCAATCGAAACAATTGCTCCCTAGCCACCGGGGTTTCAAATTTGCTGAACAACAAGACGCTCAGGTAGATAGGGATGTCCGCTTTTTGGTCGATCATCTTCTCCTGTGAACTTTTGAATTCAAAGTCTCCATCGGTAGCCAGCAAAATCCGATTGTTGCCGTGAAAGAGATAGGCATCTTCGGCCACTTCATAGGCGAGTTTCAGCCCTTTGCTCAAATTGGTCCCTCCAGTCGCTGACAAGGTCTCCAATTGATCCAAAATGTATCCATCTTCTCGTGCAGAGACGGCATTGACAACGACCTGGGCTTTGCCTGAATAGGTGACAATCGAAATCAGATCTTGGGGGCGAAGGTTCTGGAGGAGCTGGGCCAGAGAGGATTTCAACAAACGGAGCTTCTCAGGCTTGCGCATAGAAGCGGATACGTCCATCAAGAAGATGAGGTGGTTGGTAGGCGCATCTACGTTAATGGGCTGGATAGTAGGGGTTGCGGATGCTTCCCTGATGGGAATCGACGCAGATGCGGGGGCCAACAAGACTTCGAAGCGCGGACAGATCTCCATGATCGGAATCAATGGCTGTTGAGCAAAGCCCAGGAATCGGTTGTAATAGGCCGAGGTTCCGTATTTGTGGTGATTGAACAAAGAAAGGAGCCGCCGATTGAAGTAATAGTACTCCCTAGGATAGGCTTGATAAGCGGGGGCAACCGTATTGCCTTGCAACAACAGGTTTCCCAACCGATTGATGCGCTGGGCATAGTCAATCAGGTGTTGGTACACAATATTCCCTTGATCATAGTACAGTCCCAGGCGGTTGAGTTGCTGGATCCGGGTAGATTTTCCCTGATTCAATTCTTCGATGGAGAGGTCAATACTGGCAAGTTGGGTCGACAATTCCCCGAGCTGGCTGTTTCTGGTAAGCATCAATGCTGTCCGGCATTCTTTCACCAGCAGATCCAAATCCGTTAGGCCGAGTGGAATGGGAGGCTGATTAGCCAAAATCAAGTCATGGAGATTTTCCTTGGTGGCCTCGAAGCGTTCGATGTGGTGCGACATTTCCCCCAAAAGCTGGTAGCCCTGGGCGAGCTTGGGATCTACCTCCTGTCCACTTTGGTGGGTATAATTCTCCAGTTGCCAGGCAAGATCCAACAGATTCTGCATGATTTCCCAAAGGGAGCGGACTTGCTGGACCGATTGGTTGCGAATGTTGGCTGGTAACCGAGATTCCCATACCCGAGTCTCTTCATATAGGTTGGCAAGGTTGATCCCGGCCTGAGCATTTCCTTCCGTCTTGATGCATACGCCTTGCAATTCACCTAAGTAAGTGTTGCCTTGAATTTGATCAGAAATGACAAAGTGGGGAGGGCTCTCCAGCGGGGTTTGTACCCATAAATTGGCTTGTTGGTTGAATGACTCGGCGCGATCATAGATCACCCAAATCATATGGATGCTCTCATTGACAAATTGAATCTGAGAGCGAAAGGCCAATTGGGATTGAACGGAGGGGCTCGCGAGGGCGCATATAGAAGCAAATAAGAATGGCAAGAAAAGAGTAGTCCTTCTTCGAAAGCTGGGAATCATGAAAATTCTCTGATTTTGTAATAAATGTACAAAACTCTCGGGAATTTTTGGGGGATTTCGCAAAAGGTCGGCTCGCAAAATGTCGATCAGGATGATAGGTTTCGCGAAAAATGGTTTATTTTTTGAAATTCCATGCCTCCACCAAAATCAGTCAATGACGATCCGAAACTGCAGCATTTCCAACCATCCGGGGGGGAAATATCCACTGAAAGGCTCCTCCCCTACCTGCTGAACTTTGAGGGCAATCCCAGCATTGAACCAGAACTTATCCAGGACCGAAAAGCGGGCTCCGCTACCCGGAGCGAGAAACCATCCCTGTCGAAACCAATCATATCCTCCGCTGAGTTGGACATAGGGCTGCAACTTGGGTCTAGGCAGATACAATCGGTTGTCGAGAAAGACATATCGCCCCTGACTTCGGAAGCCTTGTGCTACCTGAATCTGATCGAATCCGATGCCTACTCCCAGGTGGTAATTGGGGCCTAGGTTGGTACTGAGGATGGCTTGACCAAACCAGGCGGGAAAAATCTCGGCGCCTTGTCCCGTCACCGCCATGAAACCACCTTCTAAGAAAAACAAGCCATCGCCAGGCTTGGAAGAGCGATCCGAACGCCACGCTTTCCGTTTTTCTTTTTGAGCCAGGAGGCGACTTTTCTCATGGAGCAATTTGGTAGGGACGGGTTCCTTGCTGATTTTGGCGATTTTGAACCACTCCAATTGGAAGACGTTCTCTCGCTGATCCTCAATCTTCACCTGCCGTTGAAATTCATATTCCAACAAAAAGCCCTGGATGTCCCCGCCATTGACCAATTGAATCACCTCCCAGTGTCCGAGGATGGCTTTGGGACGGGTGATGTAGTCGATGTCAGATTCTGGTAGCCGAATCAAGTCATAGTTGTCTAGCTGAATCAGGGCGTGTGAGCCAGGGACTTCTTCCACGAGTTTGCCTTTCCAACTTCTGCCATCTTTGGCAAAGAGTTGATCTTCCTGAGCTAGGGCCGAAGAACCAATCAGAACATAAGACAGGCAGACGAGAGAGAGAAGACGAATCAATGGCATGGCGAGAGGGATCACTTCTCTATAAAGGGACTATACAACTTATTTTGGTTGGTAGGCAAAACGAAGAATCGTTCCGATCCCATCCCGACCTTCATTGGAAATGTACAGATTGCCCGCTGGATCAAAGCAAATGCCTTCCGGCTGGATGAAAGGGTTTCTAGGCAGATGCTGCACCGCCACGAAGTTCCCTGCTTGATCCGTAACGACCATCAGTTGTCCCGCCGAAGCAATCCAATAGAAATGCCCACTGATGGGGTGAACAGCTAGGCCAGAAGGCTTGAAGCTTCCTTTTTTATCTGGCCGAATGTCTTGGACCCAAGCCTGATCCGGGGATTGCTCCTCGGCAAATGAACGAAGGCCCTGCATGTCGAGTGCTAACAAAGGGGTAGGATTGATCTCCCGCATGGTCAGATCGAAGGCATATACCACTCGCTTTTGTTTGACGTATTCTTCTCCTTCGCGCAGGGGCTCCTTGGGTACGATGAGCAATTGATCCGTTGCAGGATGGTAGGCCAGTCCTTCGGTATCATCATCGCCATTCAGGTCCGATTCGAATTTGAGCTTTTCCTGCCATTGATCTGGAAAGCCTGGAACCTCATAGAGATTGCCATTGCTTTTGAGGACGTAAACCGTATCCCCGACCAATTCAATTCCTTCATAATCCCCGTCTTTCCCAAAATCATGTTTTTGTAGGATGGTTTGGTTGGAGAGATCAAACTGGTAAATCAAGGCATGTTCATCTTCGACCAAAACGACCTGATTTTCCCCTGCCCAACTCATGCCGGAAACTTCCCCTAGCTCAGCCGGTAGCATATATCGCTTGGGTTGTTGAAAGTCATAGGGGAAAGAAGCTGAAAGGGTGACTTGAGAATCAGATTCAGCACGTGGAGGTTCGCCTTGGGCCGGAGCCTGATCTGCACAAGCGCATACACTGAGGGCTAACCATCCAAAGAGTAAAAAAAACCGAGAAATATTCATGAGATCAACAATAGGAATCCAGATAAATCTTGACAAATCAGGCTAATTGTTTGGCAAACAGGGGAATGCAAAACAAGGAAAGGGGAAAGAAAACGGCGGATGAGAAAGACCCTTCAATCAGCAAATTTTCC
>JBCCCJ010000113.1:0-9036 GCA_039033615.1 Bacteroidota bacterium | reverse complement strand
CCGGGGCGGAAAAAGGACCGCCGTTGATGGAGTAGGTCGCGATGATGGTACTGACCGAGGCTACCCCTTGGTTTTGCACTTCGATGGTTACGGTTTCATTGCCGAGGGCGCAACTGGCATCTGGAAGCTGTACATCTAGCGCAGCTACGTCGGTGGCCGCAAATTCCCGCACGGTGATTTCATCCAAGGCCATGTCGCCATTGAAGGTAGCTCCTCCCCCATCAGCGAGAATGGTTCCGGTGAAGCAGATTTGAATCACAGACCCGACATAAGGAGCCAGGTTGATGGTATCTTGAATCCAGGGGTCGCTGTTGGTGGTTTGCTGCTCGCCTGTTAGGAGCAATTCATTTGTGATTACGCCGCCATTGTCTATGTCCACGCTGAGGGAACCCACAGAACTGCCATACAAATGGTAGCTGAAGACCAGATTCGGAGCCGTTGCTCCACTCAGGTCAATACAGTCAAAACAAACGATGCCTTGATCTCCGCTGTTGGTGCCAGAGGATTCTAGGAAAATGTAGCCACCGCCGCCACTTGCGTCATCATCTGGTCCGGTATTCCCAGTAGGCGTCGCACCAAAATTCACTTCAAAAGGAACGCTAGCTGCGGGATTATTGCTCATTTCATCGAAGGCCGTAGCACCATTCAAATAGAGATCAAAGTCCTCAGAAACCGGAGGGGCACTGGGCAGTAAGGTCTCTACTGTGGTAGTCAAGCTGTCATTCACAACATTCTGGTCAGCGCCAGTCGTCGCGATTCCGACGATCTCGTATACGGCAGGGTTCAGCAGGTTAGCGGTCGCCCCGAAGGTGTAGGTGATGGTATCTCCAGAAGCCAGGGTGCCAGGCACCGTTTCCAACGCACTCAAAGCACCATTGACTGAAAAGCGGGCACTGATTCCAGAAGCAGCATTGTTGCCGTTATTGGCGATTTGGATGGTAACTGCCTCGTTGGCGGTAAATCCACAGTTGTTCCCGACGGGCGCATCAATGGAGACCACTTGGACGTCGTTATCCAGGTTCTCGAATACCCGGAAGTCGTCGATGGAGATATCGTGCTGAAAACCCGTATCCTGCTCTTCGATGCGGAAGCGCACCTTGATGATGCTACCTGCAAAAGGAGCCAAGTCAATGGGCACCAGGTTCCAACCAGCCCCGATGTGTCCGATGGGAGTAATGACGTCATTGGTGAATACGCCGCCCACGCCGATGTCCACGTGCAAAATCATGTCGTCCCGAGTCAGGTCGCTGTTTTCACTCCAGACCCAAAACTCCATCTCGGGAGCGACCATGGCGGAAATGTCGATACAAGGCGTGATCAGGTTGGTTTCTGAGCCGTGAGGGCCAGAATCATCGACCCACATATACTCTCCGGTTCCAGAAGTATGATCGGTATTGCCTGCCCCAAATCCAGCGATGCCATTGGCACTGTTGATCCAGTCTTCTCCGGTGTCGTTGATGTCATTGAACCAATCAGCCGGGAAGCCATTGTCAAAATTCTCCGCATAAGGAGCGGTTACGCCAGTGAGGTTGCTGATGTTGGTGAACAGGGAATCGTTGGAGGCATCTGCATCCCCCGCCAGATTCACAAATACATCGAGGGTGTGCAAGCCCAGGCCAGCCAGATCTGCCAAAGCAGTGAAAGTATATATCAGGGTATCGTTGGGGTTGATGGTGGTAGGAATGGTCTCAGCCGGAATGGGCGCCCCATTGTCCACTGCAAAGGAAGCTGTGATGCCAGCCGCCGCATTTGCGCCGATGTTCACGATCTCGATGCTCACCATTTCCTGATCCAGGCCACAATCGTCTCCCGCAGGCGTCACCAGACTTAGCAGGGCAATGTCATTCCCGACATTTTCAAATACACTGAAGTCATCAATGGCAATGTCATGCTCAAAGCCAGAACCGGGTTCTTCCATCCGAAAACGAACCCGAATGGTCTGCCCGACATAGGGGGTAAGGTTGACGATGATGCGATTCCAGGCAGCGCCCAAATCAGAAATGGGGGCAATGACATCATTGCTCCACAATCCGTTGGCTTCGATATCTACGTGGAGGATCATGTCCAGACTTGGGCCTTGGTTTTCACTCCAGACCCAAAAATCCATGGTAGGAAAACTGAGGGCGCTGAGGTCAATACAGGGAGAAATGAAGTTGGTCAAGTCGCTGTGAGGCGAAGAATCATCTACCCACATATATTCTCCGGTACCGGAAGTGTGATCACTTGGTGGTCCAAAGGCGGCGGTACCATCGACACTGTTTCGCCAATCTTCTCCTTCGTCATCGGGATCGTTCAGCCAATCAGCGGGCGTGCCAGCGTCGAAGTTTTCACTGTATGGCGCAATGACCTGTGCCTGTGTGCTGGAAGAGGCCGTCGCATCGTCATTGCTAGTGTTGCCATCTCCTGCTAGGGACAGGGTCGCGTCAACGGTATGGGTACCTCCGCCGGACAAATCAGCGAGGGTGGTCAGGGTATAAGTCAAACTATCACCGGAGGCAATGCTACCAGGGATAGTCTCTGGCGTGGTGAATGCACCTCCATCTACCGAAAAAGAAGCCGTAACTCCAGTTGCGGCAGTTGCGCCAATGTTACGTAGCGTCAGGGTAACCGGAGTATTGGCATCATAGCAGCCGGGGCCGCTAGGCGCATCAATACTCAAAAGGGCCACATCCTGATTGAACTGCAGGTAGGGGGTGAATTGGTAGAAGGTATTGTTGGAAACGTTGGAAGAGCTTGGTTGGTTAAAGGTCAGGGTATTGGTGCCAAACTGAATGGCGGTGGTAGCATCCTTCTGCAAGCCGACCGTGGTGGTCATATTGGCTGCGTTGGCCGAGTTGCCCATATCTACCAGGTAGACATTGTTGGTGCCTTCTTCCAGTACACAAGCCATGTAGTTGAAAGAGTTGCCGGAGGGATTGCCATATTCGAAGGAGAACCACTTGATCCACAGCTGCTGACTACCAGCGGAACCAAAGACCCGGACATAGACCTCATCATTGCCACCGGTAGGAGGAACGTTGGTAAATTCGTCCCAAAAGCACGCGATGGTATTGTCAGGCAAAGCAGGGTCGGGGAGGTTGCCGTTGACACTTGGCAAAGCGGTTGCGGCAGCATCGAAGGTGATGAGACCGTTGGCACTTACCTTATATTGGGTAACTGGGGTGCCAAAGAATTCAAAGGTAAAAGGAATGGCCTGCGCGGCAGACCAGGCATTGGCGTTCAAGCCACCAGCTAATACCGAAGCCCATCCCGAATTGTCATCATCCGTGGTGGTATTGATGCCACCGGGGTTGCTGTCGGTGTCTTCAAAGCTTTCGAAATAAGAGGTGGTTTGAGCAGTGAGTGGAGAAATAAGAACCAAAGAGCAAATCAGATAGAAAAATCTGCGAAAGTGCGTCATGAAAGCAAGATTAAGGTTGCAATTACTGAAGCTAGGGAATCAAAGAACGAGTCGTTCCCGGTCTATATAGACCAGAGAATGAATAGATGGTAAAGATGAGTTGCTGCTACCCATATTGGGGTTTACCACAGCCAAGCAAGGAAGGAAGGCTAAAGATACAGGAGATTTCCCCCCAAATCAAAGCCAGAGGTAAGGGCGTGGAGGAAAAAGAGAAAAATCTCTTAGGCAATCCCTTGTCCAGAGACAAAGCAATTCATGGGAATGAAATAAGGTGGATACTAAAAAGGGATTCTCTCTTTCAGACGCAATTAGCGGTATCCAGCACTCAATTACCAGCATGAGGTCCTCAACGGTCAGAGATGTAGGCTGATTGGAGAAAATGATTTCGCAAATGGTACAATAAAAAAGGGCGAACCCAGGAGGGTTCGCCCAATGTGTGTACAGCCGTAAGGCTGATTCCTTATTCGATGCGCAGCTTGCGGTAGATGGTCTGTCCTTCGATGCGGATCTTGACCATGTACATCCCTTTCGCTACTTCATTCAGGTCCAGGCGCTGCTCAAAGCGTCCCATTTGTCCCTGGAAGTCATGGCTTTGAACCAACTGTCCGCGCATATTCAGGACTTCGATGTTCAAGTCGCTGCGCTGTCGCAGATCCATGCTGAGCATGAAGTGATCCTGAGCAGGGTTTGGGAACAGAGACAGGCTTCCTACATCCAGGAACTGATCCAATCCAGTAGTGATCACCATTACATTCGTAGTAAAGGTGTCGGTGCTACAGGTATTGTAAGCGATCATGGTTACGGAATAGGTGCCCGTGCTATCAAAGTCAAAGACGGGGTTCGCCTCATTGCTGGTATTGCCATTGCCGAAGTCGTAGAGGACAGAGTCAGCGTTGATCGCCGTGCTGGTGAAGGTTACTACGGTACCGGTATCAGCGGAGGTAAAGTCAGCTTCAGCAAAGTCACACAATGCTTCGACGGTGGTACAGATGGTATCGCTGCTACAAAGACTGTAGGCAATTTGGCAGACCTCATACGTTCCGGTATCTCCGTAGGTATATACCGCACTTGGATCAGAGCTGCTGTTGCCATCTCCGAAGGTGTACAGCACAGAGTCTGCATCGGTAGAGAAGTCCATCATGGTGACGGTCAACTCATCCATCATCGGAGAGAAGTTGGCGTTGGCATCTGGCGGTACGGCAACATCTACGGCCACCCGAGTGGACCGACAGCCAGCCGCAGTTACCTTCCAATCATAGAAGAAGTAATAATAGACTGGATCGAAGGTATTACCCGTAATGGAAATGACATTAGGAATTTCGTACGGATATGCCCCTCCAGTGCTGTTGCGGAACAAGCCACCCACGGTACTGCCATCAGGATCAATTCGGTATTGCCCAGCAGGCACTACGAATCCAACTGGTACACGAGTAGCAATATTAGCTCCTGTCGTGATGGGCACCGTTACTGTATTGATGACGGCTCCACCGAGATCGAGCAGGCGAATCACCAAGTCTCCCGTGTTTTGTGGATAGACCGTGAAGGAGTCAATGGTTACGGTAGTGAAGGTTTCGAATTGCACATCCTGCGCAGCCAGCGCGGTGAACGGAATACCAGGGCCAATCGTGGTATCTGGCGCCCCAAGGGAGAACGTCTCTGGCGAAACGCCTAAGTAGAAGCTGGTAGTCCCACTGATAGGTCCAGTGTTGAAGGTATCACCAGTAGCCAGCAGATTGCCAGAAACAGGCGCATCGTACCAGCCCATGATTATGCCAGGCTCAGCAACTGCCATCAGTTCGGCAGAATCACCCACACATACTTCCACTTCAGTAGCCATCGCAGCAGGGGGAGTAGCGTTTCCAATAGAAACCACCACGCTCAAGCTGTCATTCACCAGGTCTTCATCTCCCCCAAGTTGAGAGACAATGTCAAAGGTGAAATCACCCCCGTCAATGGTGTTGATCGGGCCAAACATCAAGGTGTCAGCATCAGAGAAACCAAGGTTGATGGTACTGATGTCGAAGGTATCCATGACCCCACTTGGATCGGTAACGATGATCTGAACGTTTGCCAGCGCACTGTCTTGACCAACGTTTTCAATCACCACGGATCCCATAGTCGCACTGTCGCCACAGGAAAGGTCCATCGGACTCAACAATTCTCCCGCCGTAAAATCCAGAACATTTAGCTTCCGGATCAGCACATCGTCAAAGGTGTACCCATCACTGATGGTGATACTGGTAGCTGGGAAGTTATCTTCCTGACCAAAACGAATCTGGGTGCTGGTAGAGTAATCTTGTCCAGCAGTGTCCAAAATGAAGGAAAGATTCATCTCAGGAACATCTACGTAGGCTCCTGCGGCCCCTTGCAAGGCATTGAGGTCAGCAACCAAAACCCAGTCAGAGGTATCAGCTCCCCGGACCCATACGCGGTCATTCGGATGGCTTTCTTCTCCGTGATGCATGAAGGAGAAGCTGAAGAGGATAGAGTCTACAAGGGTGAAGTTGGACATGTTTACGGTGTGAAGCAGGAAGTTCACTTGAACGTCTCCACTCGGATCACGGTCCAGGGTAGCAGCGCGGTCTCCATTGCGGTAGAAACCAGGACCTGCGGCAGTACGAAGGCGACCTGTGGTAGTCGCGGCTTCAAAGTCTACTCGGTTATCAATTCCACCACCGAAGGCGCCACCGAAAATGGTTACATCGTCGATGCCTTCGTAGCCTTCCAAGTATGGTAGCGCGACTGTTGGGTTATCCACGTGTACGAAAGAGGAACCGCTGGTATCGTTGGCAGGATTGTTATCTATCCCATAGGTAAGGATTGCCTCTACGTCGTATTGACCGGGAGCAGATAGATCCGCTGCCGTGGCAAAGGTGTAGACCAAGGTGTCGCCAGCTTGAATGGTATCAGTAATCGTCTCGGTTACTGGTGTGCCAGCATTCAGCGTGTAAGACACGTCAAAATTGGTGGCAAGGTTCAAACCGAAGTTCACCAACTCAATGGTTACTGGCTCAGAAGCAGTCAACGCAGTAGAGGTCAAGGCACGACCACTAGTAACTGGTGCAATGAGGTCAGTCACCGCTACGTCATCCACCGCTTGCTCGAAGACTCGGACGTCGTCAATGGCCATATCACTCTCAAAGCCAGCACCGCGAATCCCGTGGAAGCGCAGTTTTACGGTGTCTGAGATATAGGGAGTCATATCTACCACTGCACGGAGAAAAGGATCTCCAGAGTTGAGTTGCTGTTGGCCAGACAAGGTCCAGATAACGGTAGTATCAATTCCGGCACGAATGACCTCGACCTCTAGGGTACCCATATTGCCATTGAGGCCATACATGTGGTAATAAAATTCGAGTACTGCATTGTTCAGCGCAGAGAATTCCAAACAAGGAGTTTCCAGGTAGTAATTGGTACCTGTAGATCCACCTGTTGCTTCGGTGTACAGATAATTCTCACCGGGATCGGTGTTGTCTTCTGTTGGTCCTGTATCAGAAGAACCAGTGGTTCCCTGATCTACGTACCATCCCTGACTGTCAGAATAACGGGTCCAGCCATTGGCCAGCGTTCCTGGAGAGCCATTTCCAGAAGTGAAGGTTTCAAAGTCTTCCAGGAAAGGAGCAGAAACCAGTGGAATGGACTCAATGTCTACACTGGCAGTATCGTTAATGGCGTTAGGATCCGCTGCCAAGACACTGTAGGCTGTCAGGGTATTGATTCCACCATTGAGCAAGTCAGCGGTAGTGGTAACATCTACCATCATGGTCGCTCCAGAAGCGAGGGTACCCGTATTCAGGGTGGTAGAGTAGTTCGCCGCATTCGGTCCGGTAACATCTACATTGATGTCGGTATTATCTGCCGAGAAATCCAGCAGGGCCGTACCATTGTTTTCAATTTCAACGGTGATGGTCACCGGATCGAGGAAACACTGGGCAGAAGAAGGGTTGACGATGGCATTTACTGCAACGTCAGTAGGAACCAATTCTTCGATGTTGATGTTGTCAATGAAGACATCGTAATCTTCTGCATCGTCAACGGAACCTTCGGTGGCATAAAATCCGATGATCACTTCCTGACCAGCAAATGCAGACAGGTCATATACCTCATTCTGACCGGTGTTGCTGACCGGAGTATTCACATCATAGAAGCCGAGATCGGTGAAAGTATTGCCACAATCGGTAGAAATCCGAATCTTCAAGCTATCATCCGAACCAAAGTTTTCAGGGGCGGTATTGTTGAAGTCGGTTACTGCCAAATCAAAAGACAACTGAGTGGCTGGTCCAACCAACACTTTGGGACCCACAATCCAGTCATTGTCGCCGGTGGTGAACAGGTTGATTCGTGCGGCAATCCCATTAGGGCCACCTGCTACATTCCCAAAAGCATCTTGTACCCACTGGGCGGTGGTGCCGCCTGGGGCATCTACGCCTTCTGCTTCAAACCAACCTGGGAACAAAGTCGAAAGGTTGGAGCTGTTGTAACCCGTAAAGTCTACCACGGGCAGGGAAGGTACTTCCGCTGGAATGGTGAATACGCTTCCACCCAAGCTGTCGTTGCTGTTGTCCCCATCGCCGATGATGGTGGCAATCCCCAGAACCGTGTGGACTCCAGGAGCGGATAGGTCAGCCGTAGCAGTGAAAGTATACGTAGCGGTATCGCCTGGGGCGAAGGTGCCAGGAATGGTTTCTGGGGCTACTGGAATGCCGCCGTCTACGCTGAAGGAAGCGAGGATGCCAGTGGCAGGAGTGGTACCAGCATTCAACACCTGAATGGTGATGGGCTCAGTAGTTGTAGCACAACCTTGGTTGGCGATGTCAGAGAAGGAAACGCCCAGAACGGCTACATCAGCAGCTGCGCCAGAAGTAGGGAAGAAGTCGTAATAGTCGTTGTCTGCAAACCCACTGCCATTTCCACTAATGTCAACGGAGTCGTTGCCTACTTGGACAGCTGTAGTGGCATCAAATTGAAGCCCAACCGTAGCAGTAAGGTCTCCCGCAGTGGTCGAGTACTGATCGACGATGTAGACCTTGTTGGTCCCTTCCTCCAGAACTACTGCAAAATAGGCGAAGCTCAGAGAAGGATTGCCAATTTCAAAAGAGAACCATTTCACCCAATACTGACGATTGGGGGCGGTACCAAAGGTTTGGGTTTGGACCACATCATTTCCACCAGTGGGGGAATTGTTGGTAAACTCATCCCAAAAACCAGCAATGGTCAAATCTGGTAAGGAAGCCGATGGAAGATTCTCATTCACGTTAGGCAACAATACCGAAGCGGTATCAAAGGTTACCAACCCGTTGAGGGAAGCCTTGAGTGCCGTTACCGGCGTGCCAAAAAACTCAAAAGCAAAGGGAAGGGTCTGATTGGCAGACCAAGCGTTCGCTGATTGACCGCCAGGAATAATATCAGTCCAACCGCTTTGATCAGCATCACCGGTGAGGGAATTGATGCCGATGGGATTGCCAGCGTCTTGGAGATAGCCCGAAAGGTAGGACTGTGCCCAAAGACCGCCATTCCATCCTAATAAGAGGATAAAAATGGGTAATAGTTTCTTCATAGTAATAAGATTTCAACAGACAAGGTGTAGAAAGTGTGTTGCTATATCAGGTTAATCTATCAAAATTAGCTAAGCAGGG
>JBCCCJ010000112.1:0-9056 GCA_039033615.1 Bacteroidota bacterium | reverse complement strand
GTTTCGCCGAAAACAACCCCTGTTCTATGAATTCTCAGGAAGCTCAAAAACATATCCTCGAATTGCAAAAAGTGATGAAGCAAGCATCGGGTATTGTCGAGAGTCTGCAAAACCTCCTTCCTTCCATGGAAGAACCCGCCCTGCACGCTCAATGCAGTGTCATTCGAGCGTTTATTCATCAAGCTCAAATGCAGGAGGAAACCCTATCCTCTATGCTCAAAAGTAAATCCAACGGTCATTTGGCCTGATGCAAGGACTCACCCTCTACAAGTCTTCCGCTGGCTCCGGTAAGACATTCACGCTTGTACTAGAATATCTCAAACTCGTCATTGTTCAGCCTTCGGTATACCGACAGGTGTTGGCCGTCACTTTTACCAATAAAGCGACGGACGAGATGAAAAATCGGATCGTTGACACCCTATCGGATCTCAGTTCTGCGGATCCCGCTGGCCTGGAAAAGAATGCTTATTATCAGCAACTTCAGCAACATCTGAAGGACTTGGGGAAAGAGCAAGAGATTTCCATTCAGGCGCACGCAGCCCAAACCCTCAACTTCATTCTCAACGACTACTCTAGCTTTTCGGTCAGTACGATCGAAAGTTTTTTCCAGCGCATTGTTCGTGCGTTTGCCAAGGAGCTGAACATTCCGCTTGGTTACGACATCGAAATGAAGCAGGATCGGGTTCTGGAGCAATTGGTTGCCGGCTTGATGTTGGATGTCGGTCAGCATCAACACCTGAACCGGTTATTCGAAGGTTTTGTCAGAAGAAACCTGGATGAAGAGAGGAGCTGGCACGTAGATCGGGAAGTCGGCAATTTGGGAAGTCAAATTTTTCAAGAGCGATTTCAGCGCTTGATGGTGGAACATGAGCCGGATGAAGAGTTGATCTCGCGTACCCTTTCTTTTGCCAAAACGCTTCAAAAGATTCGCGCCATCTACGAAAGCGGCCTACGGGAGAAAGCCGGGGAAATCATCCAAATGATCGAAGATGCGGGCTTGACGGCCCATGATTTCAGTGGAAAAGGCCGAAGTCCCGCTCAGTATTTTTACAAGGTCCAAAACGGCATTCAACTGTTCCCGACCGACGCCCAACGACGGGCCGTAACCCTGCCTGAAAAATGGGTTGGGAAAACTTCCCCTCGAAAAGCAGATCTCGAAGCCTTGTTGGCGCAGGGATTCTTGGAGCGCTATCAGGACATGCTGGACATGTTAGATCGAAATCGGCCCAGCTATGAATCGGCGGCGGCGATTTTGAAGCATTTGTTCAGTTTTGGTCTCATTCAGGAATTGAATCAGCGGCTGTCAGAATATCGGCGGGAACATCAGCAAATGATCATTTCCGATACGGGTTTTCTGTTGAGCAATGTGGTTCAGGATGCCTATGATGCGCCCTTCATTTATGAGAAGGTCGGTACCCGATTTCAGTATTACCTGATCGATGAATTTCAAGATACCTCGGACATGCAGTGGGAAAATTTATTTCCCTTGGTGCGAGAAGTCATGGCGAATGGCTGGGGAAGTCTGTTGGTAGGAGATGTAAAACAGTCCATTTATCGGTGGCGGAATGGCAATATGCGCCTGCTGATGCGAGGGGTGGAAGATCAGGTGCAATCCATGGGGATCGAAGCCCAGGTGGAGCACTTGAAAAACAATTGGCGGACCGCCGAAGGCGTCGTGGAATTTAACAACACGTTTTTTCCCGTGGCGACTCAGTTGTTGCAAGCCCACGGCAAAGAACACGAGCAGGTGGAGCTGAACCTTGCCTATGAGGAAGTGGCTCAGACTCCCCAACAGAGAAAGCACCAAGGCCTGGTCTCCATCTCCTTTTTTGCAACAGATAAGGAGGCAGAAGAGGGACACTGGAAACGGCAGGCTGAAGCCAAGCTCCTGGAAACCCTGATTGAGTTAGAAGCCCTGGGGTATGAATATGGTGACGTAACCTTGCTGGTGCGAACCAATCAAGAGGGCGTAGACCTGGCCGAGATGTTGCAGCAAAAGAAAATTCGCGTTTCTTCGGCTGAATCTCTGTTGATCGATCGACATCCCTCGGTTCAGTTCTTGCTGCATGCGCTGGCCTTTCTCAACCACGAAGAAGATGACATCATTCATGGGGCGCTGAGTGTTGATGCTTGGAAATCAGGCGAGAGGGCAGAAGCCTTGGACCACCACCGATTGGCTCAGCGGTCAGTGGCGGATCAACTCCCCGCGCTAGCAGAAGAGCAACAGAGACTTCGTCAACTGTCAGTGTATGAATGTTTGGAGAGGTTGCTCCAGATGTTCCCCTCGATTGCAGAGCCGAATCCCTATGTGCAAGGCTTGCTGGATGCGGCTCTGGAGTACGTTTCCAGCACCGACGCAAGCCTTTCTGGTTTTTTGAATTGGTGGGAAGAAGTGAAAGGAAAACGGTCGGTAGCTGCTCCCAAAGATCGGCAGGCCGTAGAAATCATGACCATTCACAAAGCCAAAGGCTTGGAATTTCCCGTGGTCATTCTGCCCTATGCTGATTGGGATATGAAGCCGAGCCAGCGAGGATTTTTGTGGGTTCATAGCGAAGAATCTCCCTATGATGCCTGGCCTTTCTTACCAGTGAATCCCACGAAGGCCTTATTGGAAAGCCATTTTTCAGAAGCCTATGAAGAGGAGGTCTTCCTGACGTTGTGGATAATTTGAACATGCTGTACGTCGCCTTGACCCGGCCGCAGTATCGCTTGTATTTGTTCTCCCAGGCAAGGGGCGGAAGCAGCAGCAAAAGGAAAAAGACTCCCGAGGTGGGAAGCCAACCAGATTCGATTGCCAAATTGCTTCGCCTTACCCTGACCGAAATGATGGGAGAGCCCGTCGGAGAAGCCCCTCAACAACTGAGGTGGGGGCATGCAGAGGAAGTACGGCCCATTCGCAAGGCATCTGAAACGGGGGGCACGAGTGTGATGCTACATCACAACGGGGAAGTCCGCACCCATTGGAATGAAGCGATTCGGGTCAAGTTTTATGGCAAGGATTTGGATGCCAGAGATTTGGTGCACCGATCGGAGCGGCAAACTGCTGGGCAGGCCTTGCATGAGGCACTCGCGAGGGTGCGATACCCAAAAGACATTCCGCAAGCCGTGCAACAAGGAGTGCTGTTGGGAGAAATTCCAGCTGCTATCGCCAAAGAAGTGGAGGAAGAACTGCGCCAAGCGCTTGCGAATCCTTCCGTAGAAAGTTGGTTTCAGGAAAGCTGGGAAATCAAAAATGAAGCGGAATTGATCCAGCCCAACGGAATGGCCTTACGTCCAGACCGGGTGATGGTGAAGGATACCCACGCAGTAGTCGTGGATTACAAAAGCGGAGCGACCCATAGCGGTCATCAGCATCAGGTAAGAGAATACATGCGAGCCTTGCAACAAATGGGCTACGAATCAGTTGAGGGATATGTCTTTTATTTCCTTCGAGGAGAGGTGCGCAAAGTCTCGCAAAATTAAGTTTCCTCTCATTTGGCATTTCTCAACTCTCCCTCTATATTTGCGCCTGATGTCCCAACAACAATCTCATATTGTTTTCTTCTCACCCTCTCTTGGCATTTCTGCCAAGCATGGGCATCATCATTTGCATCATTCCTCTTAGGAGGAATGAATCACAGGCATATTACCCCGCTTGAGTATTGCTACTCGCCCATTCTCCGGAATGCCTATTTCTCATTGTTTCTCCCCTCCAAATAACTTCTGTTCCATGCTTCGCTTAGCCATTCAAAAATCTGGCCGCCTCAGCGAAAAAAGCCTCAAAATCATTGAGGAATGCGGCATTTCTTTTTCCCGCAACAAAACCAAGCTCAAAACCACTGCCCATAATTTCCCCCTGGAAATCTACTTTTTACGTGATGATGACATTCCGAAATACGTTGCGAGCGGAGTGGCAGACATCGGAATTGTCGGAGAAAACGTCCTGGCCGAAAAAGGAGGCTCAATTGCCCTTGTTGAAAAATTGGGCTTTTCCCGTTGCCGCCTTTCTTTAGCGGTGGCTCAAGGCGTTGACTACGAGGACGTTTCCTATTTCGAAGGAAAAAAAATTGCGACTTCCTACCCGAATCTCACCCAGCAGTTTCTCATCGAAAAAGGCATCTCTGCCGAAATCCACGAAATCAGTGGTTCTGTAGAGATTGCGCCCGGTATTGGGCTGGCCGATGGGGTGTGTGATTTGGTAAGTACTGGCAGTACCCTCTTGAGCAATGGCCTCAAGGAAGTAGAAGTCATTTTCCGTTCTGAAGCGGTCATGGTTTCCACCGAATCCCTGGCTCCAGAGCAACAAGCCATCCTGGATCGACTCTTGTTTCGGATTCGCTCTGTGCAGCGCGCTGCTACCTACAAATACATCCTCATGAACTGCCCAAACGATGCCCTGGAAGAGGTCAAGTCGCTGATTCCTGGGATGAAAAGCCCAACGGTCACGCCATTGGCAGATCCCGGTTGGAGTTCGCTGCATTCTGTGTTGAAGGAAGATGATTTTTGGGAAGTCATTGAGCAACTCCGAGGAGCTGGCGCGCAGGGCATTCTGGTGATTCCGATCGAAAAGATGATTTTGTAATTCTGGAACCATGAATATTTTTCCAAATCCAAGCAAAGAAGATTGGCCGAAGCTGCTGACCCGGCCTGGTTTTGACCCGACAGAATTGGCGGATCGGGTGCGACCCATGTTGGATGCAGTCAGGAAAGAAGGGGATACCGCGCTGCTTCGTTTGACAAAACGATTCGATGGAGTTGCCCTTGATTCTCTTTCAGTTTCTCAGGAAGAAATTCAGGCTGCGGAAGCCCAATTGAGCGACTCGCTCAAACAGGCGATTCGTCAAGCCTATCAAAACATTTCCGCTTTTCATCAGGCCCAGCAAGAACCAGAAACTCATCTGGAAACCATGCCTGGCGTGCATTGCTGGCGGAAAAGCGTAGCCATCGAGGCCGTGGGTCTGTATATCCCCGGTGGGACGGCCCCTTTGTTTTCAACCGTCCTGATGTTGGCGATTCCCGCCCGGATCGCCGGGTGCAAGCAAATTGTTCTTTGCTCTCCTCCCAATCAGGCAGGCAACATTCACCCAGCCATTTTATTCGCTGCGGAGTTGTGTGGGGTTTCCCTCATTTGCAAAGCCGGAGGGGCGCAAGCGGTAGCTGCCATGGCCTATGGGACGGAATCTGTTCCAGCGGTCAGCAAAATCTTTGGTCCAGGAAATCAATACGTAACCCTAGCCAAGCAATTGGTCAGTCAGCATGGGGTTGCGATAGATATGCCTGCTGGGCCTTCCGAGGTGGCCATCATTGCAGACGCAAGTGCGCATCCGACCTTCGTAGCCGCTGATTTACTTTCCCAGGCTGAGCATGGAGTGGATAGTCAGGTCTTGCTCATTTCTACCAGCGAAAGCTTGGTCAATGGCGTGATGCAAGCTTTGGAAGATCAGTTGGCGACTTTGCCGAGAGCGGAAATGGCCCGCAAAGCTCTGGAAAACAGCCGAGCGCTGATCGTGGAGGATCGGAAGGTCGCGGTGGAGATTTCTAATGCCTACGCACCTGAGCATTTGATTCTCGCAGTGGAGGATGCAGACGATATGGCCACCAAGATCGTGAATGCTGGCTCGGTATTTCTTGGCCATTACACCCCAGAGAGCGTAGGCGATTATGCCTCGGGGACCAATCATACCCTCCCCACCAATGGCTATGCGCGGGCGTACTCTGGCGTTTCCCTGGATAGTTTTGTGAAGAAAATCACCTTTCAGCAACTCACGCCTACTGGCCTGCGCAATCTGGGGCCTACCGTAGAAATCATGGCAGAAGCCGAAGAACTGATGGCCCATAAGCAGGCTGTCAGCGTGCGCTTGGCTTCCCTTCAATCCAATAACGCATGAAGCCTGCCGTTTCCTTTGATCTTCACACCTGGATGCGTCCGCACCTTCGCCAACTGAAACCTTATTCTTCTGCCAGGGATGAATTCAGTGGACAGGCAGAAGTGTTCTTAGATGCGAATGAAAATGCCCTAGGCTCCACGGGCGGAGGGGATTTTCATCGCTATCCAGATCCCTACGCTCGGGCGATCAAAGCCAAACTTGCTCCTATGCTAGGGGTGGGGGAGTCTCACATATTCCTTGGAAATGGGAGCGATGAGCCCATTGATCTGCTGATTCGGGCTTTTTGCAATCCTGGAAAAGAAGAAATTCTCATTGTACCCCCAACTTATGGCATGTATCGGGTCAGTGCCGATATCAATGCCGTGGCCGTTCGAGAAGTACCGCTCACGGCTGACTTTCAGTTGGATGTACCTGCCATCTTGGCGGCCATCTCTCCTACAACCAAGTTGCTCTTTCTCTGCTCTCCCAACAATCCTACGGGCAATTGTCTTCGGGAATCGGCAGTGGAAGCAGTGTTATACCAGTTTCCAGGGGTGGTCGTCATGGATGAAGCCTATGTGGACTTTGCTAAAACCCAAAATTGGCTTCGTCGCTTGGAAGAATTCCCCAACCTAGTCGTACTGCGTACCTTTTCCAAAGCTTGGGGCCTAGCCGGGCTGCGTGTCGGAATGGCCTTTGGACAAGCAGCTCTGATCGATTTGTTGAATCAAATCAAGCCGCCCTACAACCTCAACCTATTGAGTCAACAAGCAGTAGGAAAGGCCTTGGATCGGCAGGCAGAAAAGGAAGCCAAGGTCCAATTGATTCTAGAAGAAAAGAATACTCTGTTGTCCCAATTGACTGATTTACCCTTTGTAGAGAAGGTATTTCCCTCCGAAGCCAACTTCCTATTGGTTCGGGTGGATGAACCTCAAGTCAGATATCATCAATTGCTGAAGGAGCAAATCATTGTGCGCGATCGTTCCCGGGTGCTTTTGTGTGAAAACTGCCTACGCATCACCATCGGTTCTCCCGACGAAAACCAACGTCTATTATCCGTATTGCAATCATTGTCCTGAGTTATGGCGATAAAAAAGAAATTATTGATCCTGGACCGGGATGGGACCATCATTGTGGAACCACCGGAAGATTATCAGGTCGATAGCTTGGAAAAACTCGGCTTCTTGCCTGGTGCGATTCGAGCCCTTCATACGTTGCGGACGAAAGGAGATTTTCATTGGGTGATGATCACCAACCAAGATGGATTGGGGACGGAGGCATTCCCAGAGGAAACCTTTTGGGCCCCCCACAACAAAATGATGCACATCCTGGCGGGAGAAGGCATCGAGTTCGAGGAAGTTTTGATCGACCGCACCTTCCAAGCAGACCATGCCCCTACGCGGAAACCAGGAACTGCTTTGCTCACCCATTATTTGAATGGAGCGTATGACCTGGAGCATTCCATTGTGGTGGGAGATCGTCCCAGCGACATCCAACTCGCGAAGAATTTGGGGGCAAAAGGCATCTTGCTGGGGCGGAGCACTGACCAGCAGGATGATGGATACGATCTGCGGGGAAAACTGGCGGATACGTTGATCCTGGAAACTGAATCCTGGCAAGCAATCGTCGATTGTATATTGGGAAATTCGACTCGTTCAGCTCGGGTAGAGAGAAATACCCTGGAGACCGAGATTCAGGTTTCGGTGGACCTGGATGGTTCAGGAAAAACAGACAACCAAACCGGGATTGGGTTCTTCGATCATATGCTGGACCAATTGGGCAAGCACAGCGGGATGGATGTTTCGGTAAAAGTAGCAGGGGATTTGCACATTGATGAACATCATACCATCGAAGACGCCGCCTTGGCGTTGGGCACTGCCATTCGTCAAGCCTTGGGAGACAAGCGCGGAATAGAACGCTACGGCTGTTTCCAGTTGGCGATGGATGATTCCCTGGCCCAGGTGGCCCTGGATTTTTCTGGCAGACCTTGGCTGGTGTTCTCTGCGGATTTTCAGCGCGAAAGGGTAGGGGGGATGCCGACGGAAATGGTGTCTCATTTCTTCCAATCCTTCTGCGACACCGCTGGCTGCAACCTCAACCTCAAAATCGAGGGAGAAAATGTCCACCACATGATCGAGGCAGCTTTCAAGGGGGTTGCACGTGCGATCCGCCTGGCTATTCAAAAGCGAGTTGATTCTGATGAGTTGCCAACTACGAAAGGGGTCTTGTAGTGAAGAAATTAGGCAGCATATCCGGCGACCAACTCTTTTACCTCGTGGAGATGAAGGGCTTTTTTTCTGGCCCGGCGTCGGATGGCAGTCTGCGTAAAATAGGCGTGACTTTCGAGGAATTTGACCTGCAGTCGGTTCCAGTCTTCTTCATCCTGCACGATCCCTCGTTCCTTGAATTCGAGAAAAAGCGTTTGTCCCGTAGCATAAAAATCGTCCTGTCCGAGGTAGTACAAATCGGCGTCGCAAAGAATTCTACCCAGCTTGGAGGTGGGCGTTTGAGGAATGCGTGTCGCCATGATCATGGCACAAATCTGCTCAATCTGAGGACCGGAATAGCCAAACTCTGGCAGCACTTCTCTCACCAGATCACAACCAGCGGCTTCATGTTGTTGGTAGTTGATGAGAAAGCCAGAATCATGAAACAAAGCCGCAGTTTTCAACAAACTCAGCGCTTCTCCCCTGATTCCTTCCTCGGCCGCAATCTCTTTGGCCGCACGGAACACATCGAGGGTGTGCTGGTAGCTGTGATAATACAGCTTGCTGCCCAATTCATGTTTGAGTCGGTGAAGGATATAGGATTTGGCCTTGGAATACTGCATGCACTGACAACTTTTCAAATTTTTTCGCTTTCCATTCTTAACCTAATGGATTTCGCCCATTAATTAGCCTCGTTCTGCTATGAATCTTGTCCTTGTCAAATATAACGCAGGAAACATCCGCTCTGTTATATACGCATTGGAACGCTTAGGGATCGTTCCAGTCCTGTCGGATGATCCTGAAACCATTCAAAAGGCTGATAAAGTGATCTTTCCGGGGGTTGGAGAAGCCAGCAGCACCATGCGATCTCTTCGGAAAGCCCAGTTAGATCAAGTAATTCCTGCTTTGACTCAACCAGTGCTCGGTATCTGTTTGGGTATGCAATTGATGTGCCGCCATTCAGAAGAAGGAGATGCCGATTGTCTGGGAATTTTTGATGTAG
>JBCCCJ010000111.1:0-9075 GCA_039033615.1 Bacteroidota bacterium | reverse complement strand
CATCGGGCAGGAACGCTATACCTGGCAAAAGATCGCTCAAGCCTACGCTGATCTAGTGGATGAGGTGAGGGAAAGACCAAAGACATTCAGCGGTTTTGCCACTTCCGCCCCCAAACACGAATTGGTATGAGGAACCTATTACCTACCCCCCATATTCGGCTGTTGGTGTTGTTCCTCATCGCAGGGGCAGTAGGACCTCAGATGGTGAAAGGGCAATTGGTGACCACGGTAGCAGGTACTGCGGAAACCCCTGGTTCTACCGACGGGCACGCCATCAATCAAGCCTTGCTGAACAATCCGCACGGAATAGCGGCGGACAAATTTGGTCGCGTGTACATCGCCGACCGCTGGAATCACAAGATTCGAGTGCTGGATACCAATACCGACTCGGTATACACCCTGGCAGGAGATGGGAACATCGGTGCGGATAATGGGCAGGGGGCAAACGCCAGATTCTACGAGCCGTGGGGCTTGGCGTGCGATTCCGTGGGAACGGTCTATGTAGCGGATACCAAAAACCAGCTCATCCGAAAAATTGATACCCTGGGCAATGTCACCACCTTGGCTGGAACCGGCAATTATGGGGTCCAGAATGGGCCTGCTCTGAGCGCTCGCTTCGCCAATCCGACAGGCATCACGGTCACTCCCGATGGAACGGTGTACGTCTGCGATCATGTCGCTCACACCATCCGGCGAATTTCAACTGCTGGGGTGGTTACTACCTTGGCGGGCACGGCATTTCTTACGGGAGATACGGATGGGTCAGGAAGTGGGGCTTTGTTCAACCGCCCCTATGGCATCCAGTTAGATCACAATGGAGACATCATTGTGGCAGATGAATGGAACCACAAAATTCGAAGAGTAACGCCTGCAGGGCTGGTCTCGACCATCGCTGGAGTGGGACTGATTGGATCGGATGATGGGCCTGCGAGTTCCGCTCGATTCAATTATCCATGGGATGTAGCCGTCGACACCAGCGGGACTATCTATGTGATGGATGGATTCAACCATACCATGCGGCGAATTGACAACGGAACCGTCGATACCTATGTCGGCAGTGTAGCCGAAACCGGAGCAGAGGATGGGTACGGACTCAATGCCTCTTTCAGTGGGGCTACTGCTTTATGCTATGACATCCGGTCCAATTCCATTTATGTCGGAGACGCTTTCAATGATTTGATTCGAAGAGTGGTGCCAAGTACGGGCCTGGATTTATTCGCAAGTGGGCTCCAGTCGGGAGACACCATTTGTCAAGGAGAAGCCTTGATCCTGACTGCTGCCCCTGATCTATATGTGTCCTACCAGTTCTTTCTCAACGGTAGCAGTGTCCAATCGGGGCCTTCTCCCACCTATGCAACAATCGTCAATCAACTGGGCGAAATGACCTTTGAAGCCACCGCAGTACATCTGGACGGCTATCAAGTCAGCACCGGACCCTTCACCCTCCAAGTAGTGTCTGCCCCCTCCGCAGGTTTTGAGTCAGATTTGATTGCAGAGACTCCCAGTGGCTTTGAAATTCAATTCACCAGCACCGGAGCCAACGCCACCAGCTATCGCTGGAATTTCGGAGACCCAGGCTCAGGGGGAAGCAACTTTTCTTTTCTGGAGAACCCCACTCATCTGTATGAATTCCCCGGTACCTACGACGTGGAACTGATCGTGAACAATTCCGGCAACTGTCCGGATACCTTGTTGCGAAATAATGCGGTCTCCTTTCTCGGTTTGGCCCCCAGCCCCATTCCTGTCGCAGCACTGGATACCATCTGTACGGGGGATTCCCTTCGCTTTGACGCTACCCTTACCATTTACGAGGAATATCTCTTTTATCTCAATGGGAACCTCGTTCAAGGAGGTACGCAAGCCTTTTGGGACCAAACCTTTGCGCAGTCTGGTGGGCAATTGGTGGAACTGGTAGCGATCGACGATCAGGGAGATAGCATCCCCGCACGGGAGTTGACCTTTTTTGTGGCGGACCGACCTCAAGCAGCATTCACCTTCGACCTGAGTTCCCCTCCTGGAGGTGGGGTGTTGGTCAACTTTAGCTATACCGGGACAAGCGCCTCCGCAGTGAGCTGGAATTTTGGCGATCCAGCCTCGGGCAGCGACAATGAGTCCTCATCTCTTGCCCCAGAGCATCTGTACCAAGCGCCAGGTTCCTATTGGATTGAACTGATCGCGAGTGGAATCGGCGGGTGTGAGGACACGCTTCGGCGAGAGATTCCGGTAATCGACATTGGCTTGACCAGCATTCCGGCTTTGGATCCGGCAGGGACAGATACCTTTTGTGTGGGGGAAGAATTGCGGTTTTCGATTGCCCCTGTGGCATTTGCGAGCTATCAGTTCTGGCTCAACGGAGAACTGGTTCAGGATTCTACGGTCGCAGAGTTGGTCTTGCCGCTGCCAAGCGAAGGCCCCTTTATCTTGACTTCTGCGGGAACCCTCGATAATGGCGAAGTCATCCAAAATGCTCCCCAACGTTGGGAAGTGGCGACCTCGCCAGACGCCGATTTTGAATACCAAATTCTCGGAAGTGGTCCAGATGGAACCGTGGTGCAGTACTTTCCCCTGTCTCTGGACCCCACGATCTCTTTTTTCTGGGAATTTGGGGATACGTTGTCTGGGGTCGAAAATACCTCCTTGGCTAGCACACCTACGCATACCTATCGTCAGCCAGGTTTCTACGATGTGCGCCTGACGGTTACCAATGAGGCGGGCTGTAGTGCCATGGAATTCAAAGAAGATGGCCTGATTCTTCTGGATTTATTGTCTGAGAATGTCAATCGGGGGGATACCATTTGTGAAGGAGAAGAATATCGCTTTTTCGCCAACACAGATGCATTCAACCTGTATGAATTCTGGGTCGATGGCATCATGTTGCAACGCTCCGCTTCTAGCGAATTTGCCTTTCAATTTACCAATGCTGGAACGGTAACGCTTCAGATTTGGGGAGAAACCTTCGACGGGAATCGGGTTTCTGCTCCTGATTTCTCGCTAGTAGTGGTCCCGATCCCCTTGGCAGATTTCGCGGTGTTGGATGAAAGCCTGGGCCTAGATGGGTACCAAGTGAGCTTTCAGTCGAATGTACCCGGTGCGGTAGCGTATCAATGGGATTTTGGAGATCCTTTGGCAGGAGATGACAATGTTTCTCAGGAGGTCAATCCCATCCATTTGTACCAAACCTATGGCAATTATTCCGTACGCCTGATCGCCAATACCGGGGGGAGTTGTGCAGATACCCTCGTACGAGTCAACCTGATTACCTACGAAGCGGTCTCCCCCAATGTATTTGTCCCCACTGCCTTCACCCCGAATGGCGATGGCATCAACGACATCCTATACGTCCGGGGCCGACTGCTGCGACAGGTGGACTTCAGCATTTTCAATGAATGGGGCCAACGGATTTTTCAAAGCCAGTCGCAGGATCTTGGCTGGGACGGCACTCATCTGGGGCAACAGGTGGAACCCGATACCTACGTCTATGTACTCCGGGTGACACTCGCCGACGGGCAAATTCAAACCTTTCAAGGACAAACAACATTGATTCGATGAAAAAAGCTTATGCCATCTTGGTTGGTTTGGTGTTCCCCCTCCTATTGTGGGGGCAGGACCCTCATTTCTCCCAATTTGGAGAGCTGCCGATCTATTACAATCCTGCCCAAATGGGCAACTTCGTTGGGAAAACCCGGATTCAAGCTGGATATCGGAAACAATGGGGGAACGTGGGAAAGGGATTCACGGGAAGTTTAGCGGCGGCTGATTTGAATTTGGGAGACATCGGGTTGGGGATCGAGATTGTCGATGACGGAACCGGACAGTCAGGCATGCGCCACACCAATCTATTGCTAGGAATGGCCTATCACCGGAAATGGGAGGCCCATCAGTTTTCCATAGGAGTCAAAGGAGGCATGATCCAGCGCTCTTTGGACCCGAGTCAACTCAGTTTTGATACGCAATATGACCCAGAAATCGGATACGATCCGACCTTACCCAACCGAGAACCACTCACCGCCATGAAACTGAGTGTGGGGGATTTACACGGTGGTCTGGCCTATCAGTACCAAGCGCCGGGCCTTCGATTGCTGCGGGGATTTGGGGCCGAGCTATCTTTCGCTCACGTCAATCAACCCAATGTCTCCTTGATGAATGGCGTATCCACCCTGCCTACTCGCCTTGCATTTCGAAGCAGTGCTACCTTCCAGGTGAGCGCCCGAATGCAGCTAGAGCCCCAGTTTCTGTGGATGCGTCAGGGGACCGCCCGAGAATGGGTGGGAGGGATTACTTTGCGGCAAGAAGTGAATCAAGAGGTCTTTGCGCAATTCGGCCTGAACTATCGCTCCCAAGACGCCCTGATTCCTCATGCGGGCCTGGAATTCAACCATACCTACATCGGACTGAGCTATGACATGAACATCGGCATTCTGGGGAATCAAACCTCCCAACGTGGCGGTCCAGAATTGGTGTTGCGCTACATCTTCAACGAATGGAAAGCACCCGTTGCCAATTACGAGGCTCGGGATCTGAAGCGGTTGAACGACCGAGACGGAGATGGGATCAAGGACCAACGAGACCGTTGCCCAGACATTCCTGGCTCCAAAAAATTTGCGGGTTGCCCAGATTCAGATGGAGATGGAATCGTGGACGACGAGGATCTTTGCCCCACCTTGCCAGGGCCAGCCGATCGCAATGGTTGTCCGGCGAAAGATCGGGATGGGGATGGCGTACTAGATCGGGCAGATGCTTGCCCAGACGAGCCAGGCCTGATTGCTTTCAAAGGCTGTCCAGACACCGATGGAGATGATTTGCCCGACCATATAGACAAATGCCCCAACCAACCCGGTCCCAGGGTTCGCAGTGGATGTCCCAGCTCTGACATAGATGCGGATGGGGATTTGATCCCGGACAAAATTGACCTCTGCCCAACCTTGCCCGGCTTGCCGGAATTCCAAGGCTGTCCAGATACAGATGAAGATGGCATTCCTGATTTTGAGGACCTGTGTCCTACCATCAAGGGAACTGCTGAGCGGAGAGGCTGCCCGCAGCGGGACGCAGATACCGACCGCGACGGCATCAAAGATGAACTAGACAAATGTCCTACCGTCCGAGGTCTGCCCCAGTTTGAGGGTTGTCCAGATTCGGATGGGGACGGGATCAGCGATTTTGAAGACAATTGCCCGTTGACGCCGGGTGCCAAAAGCAATCAAGGGTGTCCGACTCAGGGGCAAGATGCGGATGGAGATGGCATCCTCGACGGCACCGATCCCTGTCCGTATGTACCCGGCAAACCAGAGTTCCAAGGCTGCCCGGATTCGGATGGAGACGGCATTCCCGATGGAGAAGATGCCTGCCCGACAGTGTATGGGCAGCGAGAACGTCAGGGGTGCCCAGCAGATCCAGCGTCGCCTCAACCAATGGTGCCCGGGAAAGTGCCTGCTAGCAATCAGTTTGGCCCAGTGGAATTTGCTTCCGATCAGGCGATCATCCCGACCCGCTACTTCGATGAATTGAACCGATGTGCCGCCTATATGAAGACCAATGCCCACTTGAAGCTGCTATTGGTGGGGCATACGGACTACGAAGGAGACCAGATGTACAACATGATCTTGGGGCAGAATCGGTCAAGAGCGGTCAAATACTACCTCCAGCGACAAGGGGTGGCCTCAGACCGGATTCAAATTGTTTCCTATGGAGAAAATTTGCCCACGGATGACAACTCGAATTCAGAAGGGCGGGCCAGAAATCGGCGGACGGAACTCCAATTGGTCGTGCCATAAGGAACAAGGAACCTCGCCTTCAGAAAGAAAACGCAAAGACAGCTTTCGGGTTGAACCATAATAGAACAGGAAATGAGTGAGTATTGGGCGTTGGGAGAAACCATTCTGACTTGTGGGCTTGCCCTGGGGATGGGACTGCTGATTCAGCCGATGTGGATTCGAGTGGCCATTCGGCACGGTTGGGTAGATATCCCCCACGGGAGAAAACAACATCCAACCGCCACTCCTTTGATGGGGGGCATCGGCATCCTGCTGGCCACCCTGATCGCTGCCATAGGAGTGGGGGGAACCTTCTCCTGGGAAGGGCAGGCAGTGATCTGGATCTGTGGCATCGGCTTGATGGGGCTGGGGGTATTCGACGACCTCAAAGGGATGAAGCCGCAAATCAAATTAACCTGGCAGTTGCTCATGGCCATGTTTGCAGGCTTGGCAGGCTTCCGCTTGGAAAGCTTTTTGGGATTTGGCACCCTGACAGATATCCCGCTCACCTGGCAGATGCCCCTCACCCTGATCTTCCTGCTTGGGATCACCAATGCCTACAACATGCTAGATGGCATGGATGGCTTAGCGGCCAGCCTCGGAATAGCGATCTCTTTGGGGTTTGGGGTCCTCTTTTTTGCGAATGGAGACCGAAGTTTTGCGTTGATGGCAGTTGGCTTGATGGGGGCCTTGTCAGCATTTTGGTATTACAATCGAACCCCCGCCCGATTGTTCATGGGAGACGCAGGCTCTCTATTTGTGGGTTTCCTGTTGGCCATATTTGCCCTCCGCTTTCTCCAGCATGAACATATCTGGTTCAGCGATGCTGCCAATCGACCCATTGTGGTTGTGTCCATGCTGATCATTCCCATCCTCGATATTACCCAAGTCATGGGCTATCGGATCAGCATGGGGAGATCTCCTCTTGCAGCGGATCGAAACCACCTTCATCATTTGCTGCAAAGAGCTGGTTGGCAGGCTACCTCTATCCCCTGGCTGATGATCGGAATCACCGCAATGATGGTCGCGATCGGGGTGGCGGGCATGATCCTCGACCTGGACCCAGAATCGTTGCTCCTCCTTGAATTGGGCGTTGCGTATTGGGGGATCTCTGCTTTGCGAAGGCGAAATGCTTCTGCCGTGTGAAAAGGATGGCAAGACCCTGATAACGAAGTGGTTGTAAAGCGATGTGGGGAAGGGCAAATTTGGGCAAGATAAGTTCGGAAGGTTTGGTTGCCGCCGAAATAATCAATATCTTAGCTAACCCCGTTACCTCTCTTGCTTCTTGTTGAACTCAACGCTCTTGCTTCATGCTTCGTAATTTCTCTTTCGGGTGGATGCTTTCGGTATGTTTCCTCTGTATGGCTTGCGGCAATGATGTCGAAAGCATCAGGGAGGCCGCACATAAATATCTGGAAGCCCGTCTCTCCGGAAATTTTGAACTCGCAGAGGCCTACGTTTCCGAAGAAAGCCTGCCCCTGCTCATGGAACTGGCAGATCTGAGTGAAGAAATCGGCTCCTCTATTGAGCATGAGCTTCCCTTCAATATCTTAGAAGTAGAGCAAAAAGGAAATGCTGCGGAAGTTTCCTACCAAATTTACGGCTTAGGAGAAGAAACCCTCCAAGTCGTTTTAGTAGATCACAATTGGGAAGTAGAACTGTCTGCCCAATCCATTCCTGACGCAGGTCTGTTGATGATGGAATTGATTCATCTGGAGCAGGAAGACAATGTGTTGATTGGCAAAGAAGCCCTCGATGCCATGCTGATTCAAGAAGAATTGGTCAATGAAATCAGGGCCACCACCGAAATATGAACCCTTCGGAGGAGAGGGAGTTCCTCCCCGGAACTCACCGGTTTGACACTTCACCCCGGCCTTTGCTCTACCTCTCCTCCTCTTTTTTTCTTGCATAGACAAATGATGCCAGACCTGGAAATAAGGTCGATGGCTAGCTGAATGCATCGGGCAGAATCTCTAAAAGAGCCCACCGGATAACTGCCTCCCATTTGTCAAATTGGCTCTCGCCTCCTAGCTTTGATCATGCAGATACTTCAGATGAAGAAAAACATCCGTTTGATTGGCTTGATTCTGGTGGGGATCCTGCCAACTGTCCTGTGGTCTCAGACCAAAGAAGAATATTTCCTCCTCAACAGCCAGGTCATCGAGGAAGTCCGGTACGTGGAGATTGATGGCTCCCCTTTTCAGTTTGAAGACTGGCAGACAGGCACCGTCTACACCATCAAGCTGGAAATGATCAAAAATGTGGAGCTCAATTACAACGGCTATGAGCACAACTTCGAAGCCAAAAAAGGCCGTTCCTACATTTCCCTGGATGACAAATGGTACCTCCGCATAGAATTGGGCGACTCCACCGATCGGAAAATCTTCCAGCGTGGGGTCCACCAGAAATTTGCAGAGAAGTGGGTACAGGTGCTTCACCCAGGGAAATACATCATGCTTGTCAAACTCTTCGAAGTGAAAGTTGCTACCAAAACCATTCAGGACGTTGGGAAAACCGTGAAAATCAAACGCTTTTTCGATACCACCACCTATTACCTGATTCAAGATGGAGAACTCACCATGTTGAAAGCAAAGAAAAAACCCCTCTTGAAAAAATTGGGGTTCCGCGCAGAATTGGAAGCCTTCATCAAAGCCAATGACCTCGACCTCAAAACAGACCAGGGCCTGCAACAGTTGATTGCTCATTACGAGACCTTAGCCAATCCTTGATATGTCCCAAATTTCCGCACAAGACCTCTTCGTCGAATCCTACCTAGAAGTCGCCCAAACTCAGCGCTCTTTGGTAGAAGTGCAAGCCAACAATGCTGATACCTGGCAAAAGATATTTGTCCAACGCTTGGAAACCAGAGATTCCAACTTGCTGATCCACACCACCAAAGGAGAGATCATTCCCCTGAATCAACTGTCATTTTTGCGCTTCAGCATAGATGAAGCAGAGGTGACTGCCATCAGTTGTGCCTGCAAGTGAGCCAGCCCTTCCCAAGCAGATTTTGCTAGTCCAGAGTTCGCAGAAGAGATAGGGAGGAGTAGGAGTTGGGCGAGTCCCTGTGCCAGCCGCATCGCTAGCACAGGGTCGGGCCATTCCAGGGTTCGCTTGCGCTCCGTCTTCCCCTACGGTCCAGACTCTCCCTTCAGTCGACCTTCCATACCCCTCTCGCTTGCCGTCGGCACCTCCCACTTCTTTTCCTCGGAAAAGCGAGTCGTTTTCCCTTGGGAGGGAAAACGGGACAGCGCGGAAAGGGTGTACCAGCATCCTTGCCATCGGCAATCAAGCATTTTTACCGGATAACATCCGGCCTTAGCTT
>JBCCCJ010000110.1:0-9079 GCA_039033615.1 Bacteroidota bacterium | reverse complement strand
GTGTAATGGTAATTTGACAACGTGAAACCAAAAATTCTCAATACTCTTGACTACCTCAATGAACTGATTGATATCCACAGGTTTGGTGATATAACAATTGGCATGCAATTCATAACTTTTGAGGATGTCCTGATCTGCTTCAGAAGTCGTCAACACCACTACAGGGATCATTTTCCATTTGGGATCTTCCTTGATCTGCTGGAGGACTTCTCTTCCATCTTTGCGAGGAAGATTCAAATCCAAAAAAATGATATCTGGCAACTGGGTGTTGGCATACTTCCCTTCCTGAGAAAGATAAAGCAATGCTTCTTCTCCATCAGGAACCACATCTAACTGTAGGGTATGATTCAGGTTTCCTTCTTTTAAGGCTTCCTGAGTCAACCGAACGTCTCCAGGATTATCTTCAACTAGTAGTATGTGCATATATGGCGAATTTCACGGAGGACAAATATACAACTTTGTTGAGGACAATCCATGAGTCCGAAAAAAGGAATTATGTTCTCATAGGCATACAAATGAACGATCATACAAGAAGTTATGGAACAACAAAAGTTGTGGTTTTGGCCGGGCTTTGCAATTCCCTGCCAGCCTGATCCTTACATCCATTTTTCGTCTATCTTCTCCCAGACACGCACGAAAGAGCCTTACTGCCTGTTTTTCATTTGATTTATCTCGCAAAATAGTTCAATTCTTGCAAGGCTTATTTCATCTCTAGATCTGTTTTTGGGGGGTAAGAGAAACGCCCACAACTTCGAAGAGTTGTGGGCGGTATGTGCTGTCAAGCACACGTGATTCCAGCAGAATCAGGTTGATCAATCCCGTCCAAAAATGCGCAGGAGAAAGAGAAACAGGTTGATGAAGTCCAGGTAGAGGTTCAACGCCCCCATCAAGGCTACCTTCTTAGCCCCCTCGTCCCCCGGGTCTACGTTGGCCCCGATGATCTTGAGCTTCTGCATGTCATAAGCTGTCAAACCACTGAAGATCAGAACCCCAACGACAGAGATGATGTAATCCAGCATACTGGAATCCATGAAGTAGTTCACCACGGAGGCAATGATCAAGCCAATCAGGGCCATATACAGGATGGAGCCCATCTTGCTGAGATCAACCTTGGTGGTGTAGCCAATCATCGCCATTGCGGCAAAGGTCCCTGCGGTGATGAAAAACACCTTCATCAGGGTACCCTGGGCATACACCATAAAAATCACGGAGAGGCTAATACCATTGATCAGAGAGTATAATCCAAAAGCGATGCTCGCATTGGTAAAACTCATTTTGTGGATGCGAGCCGAAAGAAAAATCACCACTCCCAAAGGAGCTAGCATGATCACCCAGCCAAGGATCGCGCTGGACATGAATAGTTGGGCGAATAACTCAGGATTGGTTCCTACATACCAGGCGGCCATGCCAGTGATGACCAATCCAATGGCCATCGTCACGAATACCTGCCGCAGAAACTCCGAAACCGCCCCACTTACGACGAACTCCTTCTCACGGATGGGTGAGCGGATTTCTTCATAGTATTTGCTCATAATTGTAGATATCTATTCTTTTTGTTGTTCGAATATACGATATTTTCTAGCAGATGATACAGCAGAAAGCCGAAGATTTTACGGAATTTCTTCCACCACCACGCCTTTTCCGGCATCGTCCCAACTGATCTTGATCCGTTTCCTCAATTTTTCCTCCTCCCAGTTTTCCAACCAAATTACCATTCGTCTCCCACCTGGCAGAAGATCGTACGAGGTGATCTGATAATTCTCAAATTGTAGTGGCCCCACTTCACAATTGATCACTGGCCACCGATTCTGACGAATCTCAACCATTCGCTCTGGTCCATCTGCTTTCCACCGATACAAAATGGCTTCATCTGCCCACTCATTTCCACTGGCGTGCCAGGGATAGGGAAACGCTCGCTGGTGTTGAGATAGCAGACTGGCTGGCGTGCCATCAGGCAGTTCAAACCAACTGTCGCCAAACAACAGCGGGGTTTCGGGAATCCGATGCAGAGTCAGGTGTTGATCTCCCAACTGAAACCACCAATCTTCCCACGGAAATCGCCATACGCTAGGCAATTGGACATGTAGACGAGTCAATTCACGGTCTTTCCAAATCTCTTGCTCTACTGCTAAGTTGACCGGGGCAAAGCTCAGCTCTACCAGGTCCGTACTCGGCCATCCAGGCCGAAAAAACAAGGCATCCATGGCCCCTTCTACGCCTACCCAACCTGATTCCGAGCGGAAACAAATGGGAAAATACCCCCCTTCATACCAGATGGGTGCAGGAATGCCAGGCAGATCGGTAAACAAAGGGGTAGACAAGCTCACCTGAGTAAGGTTTCGGCCTTGAATGCCAGGAAATGTCTCTCTTGGTGCGGTGGTTCCTACGAGTTCCCACTGGCCAGTCGCATGGGTTGCTTTGACCCAATCCACGGCAGTATTGACTTCCCGGTGATCTGGCACGCAAACAAATCCAAGTGCTTCAGTCGGAATAGAAACATTGAACACCATGCCTTTTCCCCATTCTTGCTCTTCTGCAGTGTAGCGAACGAGGCGTTCCCACGGCAATCGCTCCACCTTCCAAAGATCTGACAATTCTTCTATCTCCGCTGCATTGACCAATTGAGCGGGCCGCCCATCGGCAAATATTTGATAACCCACCAGCCCAAAAGGCACCTCCATGGTCATCAGGTTGCTCGGCTGCCATGGGGTGAGATCAGCCGAATCTGGTTGTTCGTTTCGATAGGTATCAAAAAATTGGTCCAGCCCATCTACCGCAGAAAACAGACGGGTAAATAGACCTCTTTCTCCCCGTAGGTGCTGCCTCGGGGGAGCGAAATAGGTGGGATGGCTCGCGTAGGGAAAATCGGAAGGAAAAGCTGTCTGAGGAAGCCCCAGCCAGATAATGAGGTGATCTTCCGCCTGGATCAGGGAATCATTGACTTGAATGAAAAAGGAAAGCTCGGTGCCGTTGGTGTACAACTGAATCAACCCATCGGTCTCGGCAATGAAGGTATCTTTGACCACTTCTGGAGAGAACAAATGTTCCCACACCGCGTCAGGGGTCTGAGCCAGAAGTTGACTTCCGATTCCTGCACAAAACAGGACGATGAGAGGCAGATGCTTCATGGTCATCGACTGGAATGGAAGGCAGCAGGGAAGTGGATCAAGCGTTAGCGGAGACCTCCTAGCTCAACTACCAATCCATCAAAGCGAGCAGTGCGTAGTTTTTTCCGCATCCGGTCGGCCTCAGAACGACTGAGGTATGGCCCTACCAGAATTCGAAAAATGGGTTGATTGTTCTTTACCCCTGAATGAATCAGGGTATTTTGATATCCTTTTCCGCTGAGGTCGTTCATCACCTCCAAGACTCGATAGATGTCGTTGAAAGCGCCAACTTGGACGCCAAATCCCCGCGCTTCTTCTTCAAAGGCCAGCATGCGAAACAAACCGGGTTTGAAGGATTTTGGCAAGGCTGATGCGGCAGCCTGGCTATTGGGGCGGGGCGGAGTGGTCGTCGATATGGGTGCATCATCGGGCTGGAGTACCTTGGCGCGGTCATTCAAGGGATTGCCTGCCAAATCTACCACTGGAACGTCCGTCGGCAGCGGTTGGGCATAGTTCTCCTGCGTCTGCCGGGAGCGAGGCGTAATAGATGGCGTATATGCCACCCCTCCACTATTTGAATTTTGAATGACTTGCAATTGGACACGGGCGACACCTGCTTGGACCAGCCCGATTTGTTCCGCCGCAACTCGGGAGAGGTCAATGATTCGCCCCTTGTTATTTTGAGGCATTCGATCGTTCACCCGAACCTGGACTCTCTTTCCATTCTCCAGATTGGTTACGATGACCCAAGTGCCTAGTTCTAGATTGACGTGGGCAGCGGTAAATTTGTATTTGTCGTACGGCTCTCCACTCGCTGTGGTGCGGCCTTGAAACTTATCAGCATAATAGGTAGCGGTCCCGTCTAACTGAGCATGGGCTTGGCTTAGAAAGAGGCAACTAAGAAAAAGGAGAAAGATTCGATGGGTCATAAGGGTTTTTGTACCTTGCAGTAGGTGGTTTGGGTTGTTTGGGTGGTTTTGTTATACAACTTTAACAAAACTTTCAGCGATAAACAACCTGATTCTCCAAGCAGGTAAATTTTCTACTTCCAAAAAGAACGTTCCAATATATGAATATTACCCTTTTTACAGATGGAGCCTCCAGAGGGAATCCTGGTCCTGGCGGATACGGGGTAGTGCTCAAATTCCGAGAGCATCGAAAAGAGATGGCAGCAGGGTATCGACGTACCACCAACAATCGTATGGAACTGCTGGCGGTCATTGTGGGATTGGAAACCCTGAAGAAAGAAGGCTTACACGTGACGGTGTATACCGATTCCAAGTATGTGCAGCAGGCCGTAGAAAAGCGGTGGGTCTTTGGCTGGGAAAAAAAAGGGTACAAAGACAAAAAGAATCCCGATCTCTGGCGGAGGTTCTTGAAGATCTATCGCAAGCATCATGTCACCATCAAATGGGTCAAGGGTCACGCGGGTCATCCAGAGAATGAACGCTGCGACCAATTGGCTACCGAGGCGGCAGATGGCTACGATTTGCAGGTAGATGTAGGATATGAGGGGTAGGGACGGGAAGCGAGAAGCGGGACCGTTACCCTGCGGGAAGCGGGCTTTTTCCATGACAAACGATTCTTGAATGAGGCAATCTATCACCTACCTCCAAGCATCATAGCGGACAACCCCTTATATTTACAGGCATGAAAAAGTTCTTCAAACGTTTCTTTTTTACCCTGGCGACCACCCTGGTTTTGGTGGCCATATTGTTCGCCTTGAGAGTTCCGATTCTCAAAGGCATAGGCTACGCCCTCATTCACGATGATCCCGCGGTAGAGGTCGATGCGGCTTTTGTTTTGTCTTCAAACGCCTACGAACGCTCTCGCACAGCGGCTGATTTGTACCATAGGAATCTATTCCCTACCGTGATCACGCTGGGAGAGGGCGTCAATCAAAGCCTGAAGGCGATGGGAATCGAAACGACCGAAGCGGAGGTTTCCAGAACAGCGCTGTTGAGTTTTGGGGTGGATACGGCCGCCATTCGGACCATCAATCGGGCTACCAGCACCTATGAAGAATCGGAAGAGATCCTCGGGTATGCGGACCGGGAAGATTATCAACACATCATGATCATCAGTTCCAAGTTCCACACCAAGCGAGTCAAGAAGGTCTTTGAGGAGAAATTCAAAGCCCGAGGGATCGAAGTATTGGTCAAGGGTGCTGATCCGCTCAATTATGAGATCGACCGCTGGTGGGAAAGCGAAGAGGCGCTGATCTTCGTCAATAACGAATACATCAAGCGCCTCTACTATTGGTGGAAATATTGATTGCTGCCTATGCGGGGCGGAAGCCTCTCCGCTGAAGAATCAAGTGCAGCAATTCCCCGGGAGTCTGAAGCGGAACCCACTCATGGTCAGCCAAACTCACCTGAAAATCTTTTTCACAAATCATTACCAGTTCTACCAAATCCAAGGAATCCAACGCCAAGTCAGATTTGAAATGGGCTTTGGGGTGGTAGCTGATCGGATCAACCTCGGCAATTTCCAGAACAATTTCCCGAAAAGCCTGCTGTATGGCAGCCTCCGTAGGAGCGGAAATGGCAGGAGCAGCAAAGGAGGGAGAAAGCAAAGTGGAGGAAAGTGATTCTGAATGCATGGTTACAGAAGCTAATCGTTTGCCAGAAAAAGGGATAGAAAATATATGATTCAACAAGTTGACATTCGGCTTAACGCATACCCGAGGGGCTTTCATCTGATCACGAGGGAGGTCTTGGCTCAATTTCCAGCGTTACCCGCCACTGGCATTTTCCATCTCTTCCTTCAGCACACCTCCGCAGGACTATCGATCAATGAAAATGCAGATCCTTCCGTGCGAGTAGATTTTGAACGGAGTTTCAACCATTTGGTACCGGAAAATCAACCCTATTATACCCACACAATGGAAGGAAGTGATGACATGCCTGCTCATATCAAAAGCAGCTTAGTCGGCGCTAGCCTCACCATTCCCATCACGCATCATCGCCTCAATCTCGGCACTTGGCAGGGCATTTACCTATGTGAATTCCGCAACTACGGTGGTTCTCGTCGGCTCATTGCGACCTGTTATAGCTAAAAAAAACAAAAACCAGGCCAAGGGAGGATTCTCAGGCCATTTTCTTACCTATTTCTATGAAATTGCACTTCAAAAGCTTTGGTCAGGGCCCGGCCGTCATCATTCTTCACGGATTGTTTGGGTCCCTGGACAATTGGGTAAGCCTCGGTCGTCAGCTAGCTGAGGACTTCAGCGTGTATCTGGTGGACCAACGCAATCACGGTCGCTCGCCTCATGACGACGAATGGAATTATGAGCTCATGGCTGAGGATCTCGCAGAGTTCATGGAGGACCAAGGCGTCCTGCAGGCCCATTTGATCGGTCATTCTATGGGCGGAAAGACGGTGATGCAATTTGCGGGCATGAACCCTTACCAAATCGACAAGCTCATCGTCGCGGATATGGCCCCCGTTGTCTATTCCCCCCATCATACCTCCATCATCGAAGCCCTGAACTCGGTTCCGGTAGGGGACATCAAAAATCGGGAAGAAGCGGATGAATGGCTTCAAAAAGGAATCGAGGAATGGGGGGTTCGGCAGTTTTTGTTGAAAGGGCTGGGACGAAACAAAGCGGGCGGATTCCGCTGGAAATTCAATCTCCGAGTCCTCTCCGATCTCTACCCCAACGTACTGGAGACGGTGTCCATGGATCATCCGTTTGATGGACCTACGCTTTTCTTGTATGGCGGCACGTCCACCTATGTCTTGCCAGACTATCACCCGACCGTTCGGGAGCTATTTCCGGCGGTAGAATTTGTCGAAATGCCTGAAGCAGGACATTGGCTGCACGCCGATGATCCTCAGGGGTTTCTGCAGGAGGTGCGACGCTTTCTGCTATGATTTGGTGGGGAAAAGTAATAGTTTCGCTTGACTGACGTTACTCAATTAATCGCCAAGGCTGAAATATCCATGTACAGACAATTGCTTTTCATCGGTGCAAGTGTACTCTTGCTGTTCGGATGCGGAAATGAGTCCGAAGAAGCGAATCAGACTGAGCTTGCCACCGATAGTGTTACCATAGCACTTCCCCCAGATCTGGTCACGCTGGCTCCAGAGTTGATTGGGAGTTGGAAGTTGGAAGAGATGAGCTATGGCAGCAACATCATGTCCATTGCGGATTTGGGCGAGTCAACCCTGGAATTTACCGAAACAGGCAAAATGATCAGCAGTACGCCCGATCTGCCGCCTGAGGAAAGCGATTTCTCTTTTTATAACGACACCATCCGTTCTGATATCGACGGAGTAGAGCAGCGGATCGAATTGTTGACCGGAGTCCAATTGGTGTTGGTTTCCACCATTGATGGAACTGAAATCAAGCGGGTATATTCCCGCATTACCCCATAATCGTCTGTCAAACGCCCACCGATCTTTTTGTCAAGGGAGGCGCAGTGCTTTCCTCCACCACCTTGGCTACCTACTAACCCTAGCTCCTTACTCTTATGAAGCACAATCTGATTCCCCTATTCATCGCTTTGGCGATGATTGGGACCGCCGATCTCTTCTCTCAAGATCAAGCCCCTTATAAAGGCTCGCTTGGTATTGGCATGGCATTCCGAGATTTTACGGGTCTTCCCCGCCAAAACGCAGATTCCATCGTTTTTCATCCCGCCCTTCGCATTCAGGCAGCCAAATACCTCGGTCCGTCGTTCGATGCAGTCTTCGAAGGCGCCATCCCGCTAGGCAATTTCAGCCAACCGGAAGATCCAGAAGACCTGACCGCGCTAGACCTGAACCTTCGGTACAAGTTCAACAATGGATACATCCTGAAGGAGACCTCTCTTTTTGCGCCTTTCATCTATACGGGGGTCAGTACCAATGTCGTCGATTGGAGCAATCCCCAAGCCAACGTAGGCGTTCCTTTTGGCTTGGGATTTCGGATCCAGACCAATAGCATCATTGCCCTGGATTTTCACGGCAACTATCAGCTTTCCGTAACGGATTACATCGACTATGTCACCCTGAGTGCTGGTCTTACCTTTCTACTGGGTCGCCCCAAAAAGGATATCCCTCCCCCACCCGAGCCGGACAAGGATGGAGATGGCATTGCAGATGTCTATGACGAATGTCCCACTGCATTTGGGCTGGCTGCCTACAATGGTTGTCCAGACCGGGATGGAGACGGCGTGATCGATCAGGCAGACAATTGCCCGGATACTCCGGGAAGTTTGGCAATGCTCGGCTGTCCCGAGGAAGATGCGGATTTGGATGGTGTGCCTGACGATCAAGACGAATGCCCCAATGCGGCAGGACTCGCGAGTCTGAACGGTTGCCCTGACCGGGACAATGACAACGTACCTGACCATTTGGATAATTGTCCCAACCTGCCGGGCAATAGTTCCGCGGCTGGTTGTCCAGATTCAGATGGAGATGGTGTGGCAGATGATGAAGACACTTGCCCAGATCAATTCGGCATCCCTGCCCTGGCAGGATGCCCGGAAATTGAAGAAGAAGTAGCAGAGCAATTGGAATTTGCTGCCCAGCGGATTCAATTTCGGTCCAATTCCAGTGAATTGCTGGAAACCTCCTTCCCAATCCTGGACACCGTGGCCAACATCCTGATTGCCCATCCAGCCTACCATTTGCGCGCTTCGGGCCATACAGATTCTCGCGGAGATGATGACCTCAACCTGAACCTTTCCGAACGCCGTGCCCAAGCCTGTATAGAATACCTCAACAGCGTGGGCATTGACCTCAATCGGCTGGTATACATCGGGTACGGCGAAAATCAACCCATTGCGGATAATTTCAATGAAGAAGGTCGCCAAAAGAACCGTCGGGTGGTCTTCGAAATGTTCATCCCATAGAAAGAGAGCAGAAATTGCTTCGACCCTTTCTCTTGAAATCATTCTCCCCTCATTTTGACAAAAATGAGGGGATTTTTCTTTCTGCTGGTTGCGTTGGGTGTACGTCAGGTGGCACCAGAAAAAGCATATCCC
>JBCCCJ010000109.1:0-9080 GCA_039033615.1 Bacteroidota bacterium | reverse complement strand
CCTCGACATCGTCCACGAACCCCTGGAGGAGCGCTGCAGCGTACCTCACAACGCTCGCGTGCCCGGCTTCCCATTGCAAGAAGGCGTCAAATTTCACTGCGCCTGCATTTTTCCTGAGGGCACCCGCAGCAGAACGGGTGCCCTCAAGCCTTTCTCCCCCAAAGGAGTGCAGATCATACTCAAATATGCGCCTTCCGCTTTGGTCGTACCGGTGACCATTGACAACAGTTGGCGGCTGACGGCCAAGGGCTGGTTTCCCATGGGCGTAGGCTTCCGGATCAAGTGGACCTTTCATGAGCCCATTCAACCTAAGGGAAAATCCGCTAGTGATGTACTGAACGAAGCAGAGAGATTGATCCAAACAGCCTTGCCTACCAGCGAATCTCCCGCAAGCCAGCCTCATCCCGGATGATGATTTCACTCTGACGGGTTTCCACGAGTTTGTCCCCTTTGAATTCCGACAAGACCCGAATCACACATTCCTTGGAGGTGCCCACCATGCTCGCTAGGTTGTCTCGCGTGACAGCCATCTTGAAGGTTTCTTGCTCTTCCGATCCATAGCGCTCCTTGAGATGAAGCAAAGCATCCGCCACCCGTTTTCGGACCGTATCATAGGCCAAATGCAGCAATTCCCGCTCCCGGTCCTCTAGTTCTCGCGCCATCAATTGAATGAAGCGATAGGAGACATCGTGGTTGTTGTACATCAGGGCCAGGAAATCCGCCTTGGGGACCAGAAAGATTTCCGCCTCTTCGATGGCCATGGCGGATTCTGCGTAGGGATCTTCTTTCAATAAGGCCGTGTATCCTAAAAAATCGCCTGGTTTGAACCAGCCCGTGATGTATTCTTTGCCATCCTCTTCGTGGGTGGTAAAGGTTTTGATCTTGCCGGAGGCGATGTACATCAGGTAGCGGGGATAGCTCCCGGCACGAAACAGCAGGTCTTTGGTCCGATAGATGCGGGATTCAGCTTCCGCAGAAAGGCTTTCCAGGGCCGCCGCTCCCCGGGCTTCATCCAAAAAGGCTTGCATGGTCTCGGCACTGGGGGGAGTCATGTCTTTTCCAGCCACTCCCCTACTTTCGTGTTTCTTCAGCCGGGTTTCGATCACGTCCAGCAATTCCAACTCCTCAAAGGGTTTGGTGAGATAATCATCCGCTCCCAGATTCATGCCTTTGCGTAGATCCGCCTTGTCGGCCTTTGCCGTCAAAAAGACAAAGGGAATCCTGGCCGTTTCGGGATCGCGGCTGAGCATTCTCAACACCCCATAGCCATCCAATTCCGGCATCATCACGTCACATACGATCAGGTCAGGTGTTTTTTCCCGGGCCAACTGTACGCCGATTTTTCCATGCGGGGCAGTCAGCATATCATAACCAGCCAATTCCAGAATTTCGGCAGTATTTTCCCGTACTTCGGGATTGTCTTCGATTAACAAAATGGTTTTTTCCATGATCAAAGGAATTGAACTCTTTAGGTGGTAACAGGAATTTTCAAAGGGATCTTTACCTGAAAGGTCGTCCCTTTGCCCTCTTCGCTTTCAAAAGAAATGGTTCCTCCCATCAAATCAAGGTAACGCTTCACAATGCTCAGCCCTAAGCCGGTTCCTTGAATGTTGGTTGCATTTTTGGCTCTGAAGAATCGCTCAAACATGAATATTTGCTCCGACTCTGGAATCCCAATGCCCTGATCTTTCACTTGTAGAGTTGCCGTTTCCGCCTCCTTGAAACAGGTAACCGAAACAGTCGCATCCTCGGGGGAATACTTGAAGGCATTGGAGAGCAAATTGTACACGATATTTTTACAAAGTCCTGGGTCCAGGTTCAAAATTTCTCCTTCCAGGCCTTCCAAATTGATCTCCACTACCTGGCCTGATTTTGCGTGGCCTTCCAATTCGTCTACTAACTCCGTCAACAAATCGGCCACATTCACCGGTTCAATCTTCAGGTCAATCTTCCCTTCTTCCAATTTGCTCAAAGACAGAAAATCATTGAGGATTTGGGTAAGGGTTTGCACATTGGACTTGATGCGGTTGACGTGCTTAAAGGCTTTTTCCTTGTCCCCCTTCTCCTGATAGCGATGAACCAGGGAGACCGAGGACAGGATGGTTGCCAGGGGAGTCCGAAATTCATGGGAAGCCATAGAAACAAAGCGGGATTTCATCTCCCCCAATTGTTTCTCCTTTTGCAGCGCCAACCTCAATTCTTCCTGACTTTGGATGAGGGCCTCTTCTATCTCTTTGCGCTCGCGAATTTCTTTTTCCAGGCCGTCTATGGCATGGGCAAGGGCCTTGGTGCGGGCGTTGACCCGTTTCTCCAAACCGTCTGAATAGGTCTTTAAGGCATCTTCTGCCGCTTTTTGCTCGCTTAGGTCATGGATGATCCCGGTGAAGATTTTTCGGTCTTCCAGGTTGACCTCGCTCACACTCAGGTAAAAAGGGAAAATCGTCCCGTCTTTTTTCCGCCCTTTTACTTCCCGACCGATTCCAATGATCTTGGCTTGTCTTGAGTGCAAATAATTGGAAAGGTAGCCATCGTGCTGAGAGCGATCCGGCTCGGGCATCAGCATACTGATGTTGTGGTCGATGACTTCATGAGGTTCATATCCAAACAAGGAAGCGGCAGCGGGATTCATGGTCTCGACGGTTCCATGGTCTGAAATGGTGAGAATCCCGTCCACTGCCGTCTCGATGATAGAGGCGAGGCGTCGTTGACTGTCTTGAAGTTCTCTTTCCACTTGTAGGCGGCGACTGATGTCAGTAAGATGTAAGATGGTGAAGCGGAGGTCTCCTTTTCTCAACGTACTGAAATGGATCAGAAGCGGGATCACTTCCCCTTGTAGCGTCTTCCCTAAGACTTCTCCGATCTCTATGGTCTGACCTGGGTCTTCTTCCTTCCCTTGCTTGATGGCCTCCAATAAAGAGTTCCAATTGGGCCTGAGAAAGAGTTGATCCAAAGAAACGGATGCTTCTTCTGTATCAGAAAAAGAGAACAGGGTTTTTGCGGTTCGGTTGGCGGTTACCAGTTGAAATGATGGATCTAATAAGAGTAAGCCTTCATAAGCGGTTTCAAATAAGGCTTCGAAAAACCACGGATTTTCCATAAATAGCTGGGAGATTGTCGCATGGAGCGGCATAGTCTAGACATCATAAATAGGGTTCGCTTACCAATTCCCAGCAAGATAACATATTAAGCGAATACTATAAATGGTGATGATTAGAAGAAGGCAGCGGTTTGGCATGTATCCAGGCTTCCTGTAAGGCCAGAACTGGCACCTTGGCCTGTTTCGCAAAAGCTTTGGTGGTGCTGCTTTGGAACAAGCGCTCCCAGAGGCCCCGATCATGGGTCAGCATGGCCAGGATGACCTGCTCTCCCTCTGCCAGATAGGTGTTCAAGCCTTCGGAGACACTGTCGCCATCTATCGCCTGCACCTCCAATTGATCCATCACCACCTCGTGGGCATAGGCTTCCTGGAGAATGTTGCTTTTTAAGGCATGGTTGCCGTCTTGGTGCAAGTCGATGTGGACGCAATGAAATTTGGCCTGCAAAATCTGGCTCAGTTGCACCAGGTAGTTCACCGCCCGGATGTCTCCTTGCTCAAAATTGGTGGCATACACCATCTTATTGATCCCCTCAAACGAGATGTGTTCGGGAACCGCCAGAACTGGGCAATCGGTTTGCTGAATCAGGCGGGTGGTGTTGCTGCCCCACAATTTCTGGAACGGACGATTTCCCCCGCGCATTCCCATCACAATCAGATCCGCTTCGATCCGTTCTTGGCACAGCTGGATTTGCTCCAACACTGGGCCTACTGCCATCTCGATGTCGAGCTCCACTGTCCCCAAATATTCTGCTGGCAGCTCCAGTTCCATCGCAGCAAAATGCTCAAGGGCTTCTTCTTCCTTATTTGCTAACAGGGCTTGCTGCATCAGCACAGGCACAAACGGCTCAAATCCTCCAGGCTTGTGGACATGAAGCAAGGTGAGCTTGGCCTGTAGAGAGTGAGCCAAACCAGCAGCGTAGAGAAATGCCTGTTTGGAAGCCGGAGAAAAATCTATCGGCACCAGGAGTTGATTGAGGCTTGCTTTGAACATACCAGAGTTATCAATATTCAGTCATTGCCAAGAGAAAAGTCAGGAGGGGAGAGCTGATCCATGCCTGCTCTCCGCTGCCCTGACCCTGATAGGAAATCTGGATTTCCTGGGATTTCTTACTACTAACGCTTCAAAAAAAGCGATTGAAACGCAGGATCGGAATGAGAAAGCACAAGCCTGGGAATGACTTTTGTCACCCCCAGGCAGGATCAGTTTGCAATCAATTGATTTTCAGACTCTTTCTACTGAATCAGATGCAGTTTTTTCACCTCATGTAACTCTTGCCCCTGCTCTGTGAACCCTTGGGGAGGCATGTTGAGGGCCAAGACCGGAATGTCCAATTGGTTCACCAACTCCTCAGTGACGCTTCCGGTCAGAAATCGCATGAAAGCAGAGCGTTGTGGATGGGCCAACGCCACCATATCCGCCCCCAATTGTTGGGCAGCGTAGGCAATGCCGACCCCCAATTCAATGTCTTTTTCCACGTGAACATGAACTTTCAGGGGATAGCGACTCGCAAATTCGTTCATTCGCTCCTCTACATTGGCCGGGATCTCCTTTTGTCCATAAGGCATGATGTGCAGCAAGTGGAGCGTTGATCCCATGCGGCGTCCAAACTCCATCAGCCACTCGTAGGGCCGTTCAGCTTCTTCCTTAAAATCGGAGGCAAAGACGATGTTCTTGATGCCCGCGACCTTCGTCTCATTTTTGAGGACCAATACCGGGCAGTGCGCATGGCGAACCACTTTCTGCGCATTGGAACCCAAAATCTTGGCACTCAGCTCTTCGGTGCCATGAGAGCCCATCACGATCATATAGATGCCGTCGTCCTCTTTGTATTGGGTGATCGCTGGGATCAGATCTCCACTCACATACGCAGTGGAGAGAGGTACGCCATGGCCTTCATATCGTTGCTGCAAGCGGCGAAAACGATCCTGCATCTGTTCGTATTGGGTTCGGGAGAATGGGAACTGCTTTTGTTCCGCTTCCGAATAGCCATCCCAGAGCGGTGGCAAATACAATCGGTGGAGAAAATCAACTCCGGTATTCAGGAAGGGAGCCAATTGTACAGCTAGATCACCGGCTACCTGAGCCCAGGGAGAAAAATCGGTAGGGACGAGTATTTTTTTCATGATGCGGCGAGTTTGATGGTTCTGTTTGGTTACCAAAGATTCATTGAGATTGGAGCTGAGGTTCTAAGACCGGGGTATAAGCAGGGATGATGGTACAGAGATGTTTTCCTTTATGAATCGGGAACATATTCCCTGCTTCGTTTCGGGCATGATGCCCATCAAAGAGGTGAATTCCGTTTTCCTGCCAGTCGATGACGATCAGGCGTACTTCTCCTCCGGGTCGGCCATCCCCCAGCAGGATGAGTGGATATGGACTGCGAACACAGATTTCTTCGAACATCGGATACAAGAGCGCGTGGGCTTCTACGAATGCCAGATCTGCCAACACATTGGGACGGTCTAGGGCTTGAACCAGGGTAGTTGGTGCGCCGCTTTCGTCCCAGACCTCGTAGCAACCTTCTGCCAGAAAGCCGATGAGGTAGTGCTGCCAGCCCCACGCCCAGCCCGGTTGTAATGGCACCGGCATGTGGATCAGTTGTTCTTCCAACGTCCATTGCTGGTCCCACTCCTGCAACTGCAAGCGCAAAGTTGGGCGGGATTCTTTGGCTACCCTTTCTATTCTGGCATAGGCCAATCCTTTCAATTCGATGGGCAATCCATCTCGTTGGGCACCGACATAGGTGAGTCCATTGTCTTCCCATTTGAACCACAAGACTTCTGCGATCGCCGGACGGCAATATTCACTGACCATCACTGCCAGACGATTTCCCACGAGATGTGCGCGATCCAATTGAACGACCCAAGTGGCGGTGGCATCTTCGTCTAAGACTGGATCCTGATTCGCCACCATCCATACTCCCTCGTGATCGGCCACCCAAGCATGCAGGGGAGAAATGGATTGAGCCTCTACAAGAAGAGGGAGCAAGCTGAGAAGGAAGATGATCAAACATTTCATGATCAAGAGATTGAAAGGTGAGTAAGTAAACTTCTCCTTTTCCTTCGGTCAGAACCATGAGTTTAGGGGACCTCCTCAGATGACTTTTCTCAGCCAGCAGGCGAAAGGCTTTGCCCGAAAAAATATCTCCGTTGACCTCAGGTATTTCCGACTCATTTGCTACCTTACTTTACATCCATCAACTACTACTCCTTTATGAAAACTACCGTTTCTCTCTTCCTCACTCTCCCTGTGCTCTTGCTTTTTTTGGCCTCCACTGGCTGTAAAGGAAGCAAAGTAGCCAGCAAAGCATTCTCCCCCGCCGGTACCTGGGTGTACTCCATCACTGGTACGCCAGAAGGCGACTTCGAAGGAGAAATGGTCCTGGAATCCGATGGCAGCGGCTATACCGGCAAACTCAATTCCAGCCAGGGAAGCATCGACCTGAAAGACGTGCAGGTAGATGGACCCAGTCTATCCACTTCTTTCAACACCTTTGGCTATGATGCGGACATGGAAGGCGCTTTCGAAGGGGACAATTTCAAAGGCACTGTATCCATTGCCGGCTATTCTTTCCCGGTACTTATGACTCGCAAAAAATGAATGCACCCCTCTTCACTGGGCTCCTCATCGCATTGGGGAGCCTTTTTTCGTGCCAGCCAGCGCCCGAACCAGTTCCAGAACGCCCCAATGTCCTCCTGATCATGGTGGATGACATGGGTTGGTCTGACCTGGGCTGCTATGGAGGAGAGGTCCAAACCCCTCACCTCAATCGTCTCGCCAAAGAAGGCATGCGCTTTCGGCAGTTTTACAACAACGCCAAGTGCACCACCACTCGATTTTCCCTCATCAGTGGCCTGTACCCCCGAAGGGACAGCAGTGATTCCCACATGCTTCGCACCAATATGATGACCTTGGGAGAAATCATGAAACTAGGGGGCTATCAGACCTCACTTTCCGGGAAATGGCATCTCGGTCGAGATCAGGTGCGGCATCCCTTTCATCGGGGCTTTGATCGCTACTACGGATTGCTGGATGGCTGTAGCAATTTCTTTGATCCCAGCCAACAAGATCCTCCCTACAAAGGCAATCGCATCCGCTATTTCGGGGAGAATGACACCCGAATCACGGAATTCCCGGATGATTTTTACGCCACCGATGCGTTCACCGATCATGCCATTCAGGCCATTGAGGACTACTCCCAGAACGAGGCTCCATTCTTCCTCCACCTCTGCTATACCGCCCCCCATTATCCCATACAGGCCTTGCCGGAAGACATTGAGAAATACATAGGGACATTTGATATAGGCTGGGAAGAAATGCGAAAGGAGCGTTATCAGCGTCAGGTGGACATGGGGTTGATTGATGCAGAAAGATACCCCCTGTCGGGTTTTGATTCACGAGCGTATCCTTGGGAGGAAGCTAACCATGAATTCGAGGATCTGCGAATGGCAGTCTATGCCGCCATGATCGATCGGGTGGATCAGAACATTGGCCGCCTGTTGAGTACCCTGGAAGAACAAGGCGAACTCGACAATACCTTGATCCTGTTCCTGTCAGACAATGGAGGCTGTGCAGAAGAACCCGGCGGACGCGATCCAGCCCAACGCACGCCTGGTCCCAAGGAGGATTACGTGGCCGTCGGGCCAGCCTGGGGGTGGGCTCAAAATGCCCCGTTTCGGCGTTACAAAGTCTGGATGAATGAGGGGGGAATCAATACCCCCATGATTGCCTGGTGGCCGGGGCAGGTTCCGGCTGATACCATCACAGACGAAGTGGCTCACATCATGGATGTCTTGCCCACCTTTGGAGAATTGGCTGAGGTAGCTTACCCCACGGCCTATCAAGGACAAGCCATCCTGCCTGTAGATGGGACTTCTATGTTGTCGGTTTTGAAGGGAAACAGTCGCGTCCAGCCAAATCAATTGTGCTGGGAGTACGCGAAGAATCGGGCCATACGGCAGGGAGACTGGAAATTGGTTTGGGACAAACTCAACCAACAATGGGAATTGTATGATCTTAGCCAGGACCGAACAGAAACTCAAAACCTCGCGGATCAATTTCCAGATCGGGTGGAGAACATGGCTGCGGACTGGTTTGTCTGGGCAGACAAGCATGGTCTGGAGGTCAGGCCTTGACGGATGAGCATAAAAAAAACGGGGGTGCCTGGTAGCAACCCCCGCCCATCAAGTACCTCTAACTGCGATTTGATAACTTTTTATATCAATCCTCAACTGACGGTAACAGTGAGGAAGAGAATTCCAAAGGCGAGTAGGAACAATCCTACACCAAACACGCCGACTAGCAATCTTTTCATCAATTCTGTAGATCTCATCTCCTAGGAATTTTCAGGTGAAAAAATGAGTGTGGCGGTGGGAAATTGGGGATACCAAATTGTATCCCCCGTTCCACTTGCAAAACGAAAAGTATATTCAAAACCCTTTGGTCTCTTTCCCCTCTGTTCCTTCTCTTCTCAACCAATTCAGGGTGGGATTACCTTACCTTTTCGATTCGGGCTATGACCACCATCTTACACAAAAGCAGGACGAGCCCAATCAGTAGTTTTAATATTCATTGCGATAGTTTTACTATTATTACTAGTGCAGAGAAAAAAGGTTTCATTTTTTTTCAAAAAAATTCACCTTCTACGAAAAAAGGCCCTCAAAAGTCAGCTAGGGCCTTTTTTTTATTCGAATTTTTTGGCGTGCGGTCAGATCTTAACGGCGATTCTCACACCTAGGGGCTACAGAGTCCGCTTGAGCAGATGGATGTCCTGAATCAGTTGTCGTACCGCGGCTTGATTCAATCCATTGTAGATGCCCCGGATGTGGCGATCTTGATCGATCAAGAGGATGTTCTCGGTGTGGATGAAGTCTCCGGGGGCTTGTTCCTCTCCTAGGTCTTCGTCCACTAGATAGGCCTTTTTGAAATTTTCCAAGTCGCCAGGCTAGATAGCCCTCTCTCTCTCTTTCGTTCATGTGTAAT
>JBCCCJ010000108.1:0-9188 GCA_039033615.1 Bacteroidota bacterium | reverse complement strand
TTTCAAACTGATCTTGCCGCACCAACTTCAAATAGGCCTCGTGGACCAGAGCGGTGGTATTGAGGGTAGGGCTCGCGCCTTTTTCCCGACGGATGTTGCGTGCGAGATGCTTGAGCTGTTGGTACACCAGCGGCAACAATTCCTCCGCAGCGGCTTCCTCGCCCTGGGCGACCCGATTCAGGAGAAGGGTGATATGGTCAGCGGCAGACATGGTCTTAATTTCTGAAAGATTGCTGGTTCAGCCAATTTTTTTCATAAGCCGTGAGCCCTGATGAATCGCTTTCCGGTAAGGAGGGAAAACGACAAATCAACATTTTTCATGAAACTTCGAACCAGTTTTCTGTTTCTGCTGGCCCTCAGCTATCTGGGGCTGCTATTTGCTCAACCCTTTCAACCGCTCGTCGAGAAAGAATTTGAGCCTCAATTTCTGGATTATTTTCTCAGTTCTGGGCAAAAAGATTTCTATTTCTCTCCCGACGGCAGCCGACTCTTTCTGACCACAGACCTTCGCTATCATGTACTGGACGCCAATAGCGGAGCAGTGATCGGGGAAGGCAAGCACCTGAGCAAACTCGATGCTGGACTGGCTTCCCTGGCAGGCATCCTCCGCAACCGCAGTTTCAGCCGGGAAGACGCCATCGAAAAAAGTCGCTTCGACGAAGGGACGGAATACCTTGCCCTTCCGGAGGAAGGAGTCATTCTGATGCTGGATTGGAACAAGGACGACAATCACATCAAGGCCCTGGATTTGGAAACGGGCCAAATTCGGTGGCAGGTGGATCGCTATCGCTACTCCGCCTCCAGCAAATCGCAATACGTGGATTTGGTGCTGGGCCTGGCCAATGCGGGGCGATTGCAACGCAAAACCCCCCAAGAAATCGCCCGCAAGAATGCCAAGTTGCAAGGCTATGGGGAGCAAAGTCTCCTCTCTCAACCAGCTTCTCTGGCCGCGTGGGGATTTTTTACGCCCCTACCCGGTACGGGCCTCGTCCTGATGCGCATTCAAGAGAAATATGTCGCGCTTGACCTCAAAACTGGAGCAGAACGCTGGGTGTACGACCAACGCAAGCTCAGCTTTGGATTTGCAGAGATGAGCGAGGATGACGGCCTGATCCTGGTCAATTTCAACAGCAGTTATTTCCAAGCCAACGAACGCCTGATTCTCAAGCTCGATCCCCAGACCGGAGAGGAAATCTGGACGGCCAATCACGTTTCTGACTTCCGGGAAGGGCGCACCTATCTGCGGGGAGATCGGCTGATTTGCGACTATTACGGGGCCGAGGTCTTCGACATCAAAACTGGGGAGCGAATCCTGCTGTCCATTGATGAGAAAACCATCAAAACGCAAAATGCAATGAGCAGCCTGTTCATGGCGGATGGGGCCGGGGGGCGAGGCACCCAGGCGATTGCTTCGCCGAGTGTGCTGGTAGGGCACCACCTCTACACTTCCATCTTTCAACTGGGAAAAAGACGCTATGCCAATGACGGCAGCAGCAAGGCCATAGTGCAGAAATACGATTTGCGAAGCGGCCAGCGGTTGTGGGAATCTGACAAGCTGTCGGTGGGGACAGATTTGGCCTATGCGTCGGAAAAAGAGGTCTTTGTTCGAAAAGGAAAAGCCTTTGGCAAATCCTCCCTCTACATTCTGGACGCCCAGAGCGGTCGAACCCAAGGAGAAACCAAGACCATTGACGGCTTCATCTACCGAGAAGGAACGGTGGACATCCTCACCGAGGCCTATTTGTATCGGGGTGGCAAGAAGAACATCTACGCCTTTGCTGCCAGCGATTGGGACCTCAAGCAGACCTATGATGCCAAAGGAGCCAAAGTCGGTAAGTTGCAGGTGATGGTTCCCGCCGAAGGAGCTCTGATGTCGGTGGGGGACAAGGGCGTGGTCTTTTTCGATGGAACAGGCAAAGCAGGTTCTGTCATCTCAACTCCGATGATTACGGGGAGTTTCTGGAACGATACGTACGGCTTTCTGATCACCAATAAGCGCACCCTTGCGATTGATCTAGCCAAACAATCCCAAGCTGGCCAACTGAATTGGATTCCCAACGAGCGCACCCTATTCCTCTTTTCTGAAACCGGAGATCGACTCGCCATCATCCGGGACGGGCAGTATGTATCCATCTTATCCAATTCCTGAAATCATGAAACAAGTGATCTGTCTATGGCTGGGGCTGATGGGAGTCCAGGCACTCCTCGCCCAGCAAGTGAACCGTTTTCAGCAGTGGACCGGCCTTTCTGAAGAGGTCATTACCGCCGTTGAAACAGATGCCGCAGGGAATCGCTACCTGAGTGGATACTTTGGCAATACCATGGACCTTCCTGGAGATACCTGGACAGGCGTCGGGTTTCGGGATGGGTTTCTGCTCAAAGTAAACGCAGTCGGAGAAACCGAATGGGCCTTGCAACTCGGCAGTCAATTCAATGATGAGGCGCATGGCGTAGGCGTAGATCCGGAAGGCAATGTTACCGTCCTCCTCAACCACAACGATACGCTCCATTTTCAGGGGCAAGCTATTTTTTCCGCTTCCCTTTGGTCGTTGATCTCTGTTGATGCCAACGGACAATTTCGCTGGGCCAAGAACCCTTTTGTGGAAGTCCCCCTATTTTGGAACTTGGTAGATATGGATGTCAATGCACAGGGCGAAATTGCGCTTGCTGGTGATGTTGGTTTCCCTGCCAATTCTCCTGACGTGCTCACCTTTGCTGACACTTCGCTTCAGACCGCCTTTGGTTCCAATGGCAGTTTCGTCCCGCAAGCTTGGGTAGCGACCTATGATTCCGAAGGGAATTTTCAGTGGGCGGCCAGTACGCAGGCGATCGGGGCTTCTGGGGCTTTTGGCTTCGCAGTGGACATCAACGAGGCCGGGGAGGTATTGCTGGGAGGTCGCTTTAGCAATGATCCCGTGACCACTCAGGACCTTGGCTTTGGAGGCAGTTCCTTGACCTTTGATCTACCCTTTGGAGGGGAAAGCGTATTTGTGTCCCAGTGGAGTGCTACAGGTACCCTAGAATGGGCGGATGCGCTGACGCTGGAAGCAAGTGCGAATCCTTTTGGGAATCAGATCACCTTTGCAAGCATGGACTGGTCGCCTGAGGGGGAAATCGCACTCAGTGGCAGGTTTGAAGGCAGTTTTGTTTTTGCCGATGACACCTTGACCACTCCACAGGGAGGGCTATTTCCCACGCAATACAGCTTCGTCAGTCGTTGGGGAGAAAGTCTGGAAAGAAAACAAGCGCAGGCAATTCCCATCAGCGGGCAAGGTAGTCCCTTCCCGATTTCTTCCCTGGCATTCGGGCCAGAAGGCAGCTTGCTCATCGGGGGTGGCGTAACGGATTCTATCCAAGTGGATGGGGTTTGGATCAGCGATCCGAACTTAGGCTTATTCGTAGCCGAATTGGACAGTTTGGGGAAGTACCAATGGCATCATCTGATCGAGGATGCAGGTTTTGAGCCATTATTAGAGGATGCGACCTGGGCACCTACGGGAGAATGGTTGGCAGTGGGTGCAGTTGAGCCACCGGCCAGCATTGGGGATAGCAGTCTTACTCAGCCAGCAGGGACTTCCTGTTGCTTCAGCGCTATTTTGGTTGCGATAGAAGCGGGCGGCGCTACCACTTCGATAGAGGCCGAGTGGATGGCCTCTTTGCAGGTTTTTCCCAATCCCGCCACCGGGAGATGTCACATTCAAGCGAGCGAAAGGCTACAGCAAGTACGCTTGCTGGACCTCATTGGTCGTCCCATTCCCGCCGAAGTATCCATTACAGGCGCGGAAGCTAGCGTACGCACAAACTTTCGGGGACTTGCGCTGTTGCAGGTGATCGGGGAATCAGGCATGAGGAACAAACGCTTACTCTTCCGATGAGCCTTCTGGGGTAACGACAATCTCTGCTTCTGAGATCGGTTTGGGGGGCGCCTGATACTTCAGCTTTCTGGCGACCTTCTGAATCACTGCCTGACTGTCGGCCTGGGTCAATTGATCCAGGCTGACGGCCAAGGTAGGCCAGCGGAGGGGCGCCAGTGGGATCGCCAAATCGTCCTTCAAGAGTTCTTGGAGGTTGGTCCGGTCCATCAATTCTCCCCTCACCTGCAGGCGATTCAGCAGGCGGAAGTGGCGCTGAAGCGAATCAGTTGGATCCAAGATCAGGGTCTGTTGTCCCTCCCTCAACGCTTCCCGGATTTCCAAAGCTACCTGGGTACAAGGCACCGACATGCCCCACATCTCTTGATCTAGTCGGTTGATCAGTTCTCCAAAGTGAGAGGGCAAGGCTTGGAGCCAATGAGTGCCTTCTTCTGACATCGCAATCAACCCCAGTTGAGCATCTTCGGCCCACTTCATCGCCCAATCTATCGCTTCCAGCAATTGATGCAAATAAGCCAGCCGATTCTGTTCCTGTGTTGGGGCAGCAAATGTCAACTCCCATTCAGGCAAAGCCCGTAGGAGCAACCAAGAAGGATCGGAAGTGGACCAAGAAGTCATGGATTCATAGAAATGAAGAGTGCTCTATTTCCATTTTTTAGACTCAACATACAAGAGGTTTGTTTTGCTGTCAAATACGAAAATGGTTTCTGTCGTATCTGTTTGAGTCCAACCATATTTCCCTGCTTCGTGGAAGACTGTGATTGTTTGACCAGAGTCATATTCTTGGGAGGTGAGCCTGATGTCGCTGTGAATGGCTTTTTCAGGAGCAAACATAATGGATTTACCCTTGATAAACTTTCGCATGTCTATTTTTTCCAGCCTGTTGATGTCAAGCGTATCAAAGGGCAAAACAGATATCAGGTAATCAACTTCCCCAGGCCTTACAATCATAATGAGCTGTTCCTCCAAATCTGTAAAACCATACTGCTGATAAAATTGGTAGAGGACTTGTCCAGATACGGTGTAACCGAAGTCTTTGATGATGTTGTTGTCAGGCTTGGTGAGTTGTACAACTTGATCAGTGCTCGGCGGAATACAGGATTGACTAACAAGTATTATCCAAATTGCTAGACTGTATTTCTCTAATCTTCTCATGAATTCATATTCACTCATGTGCCGTTCTTTCTATAATTGAATGGCCTGGAAGACCGTTGTCCCTCTCATTCAAACGCCTGAGCAACTGCAGCTTTCATTTTTTGCAGGCCGGTTTTCGCAACTTCCATGGCATCCTGTTCCCAATAGCTGCGATTGAAAAGCTCCAGGGAGAGAATGGTCGGGTGAGCGGGATCGTTGAGGTCGCGCAGGATTTCTCCAATGGGCGCAACTCCATCACCGGGATACACCCGATCGGCATCTCCGATTTCTGCTCGCCCGGGTTTGTCAGGATAATCATTCAGGTGAAAGATTTCCACCGTTTGGCGACTGAGGAGTTTCAAGCCGTCTGGGTCAGAACCTCCTTTGTAGAGGTGATACACATCGGGCAGGATGCGGGTGCTGGGATGACCACATTCCGCCGCAACAAATAGAACTTCGCTCAAGCGAGAAAGATTGTAGGAGAAACCCCAGACTTCGAGTTGAGGCATGACCCCGGTCTGTGCTCCCAATTCCACCAAGGCCCGAAATCGTTCTGCCACCCGATAGAGATCCAATTTCTCACCAGTGGTAGCCCCTGCTGGCGGGGCTGCGATGCGGGTACAACCAATTTGGGCCAGTACCTCCATTTCTTGCTTGGCCTGTTCTAGTCCTGCACTTCTCTCATCATTGTTTTCCACAATCCATGGAGCGAATCCAATTGCATCTTCTACCCGGATCCCCAAATCTTCGATTCGTTTTTTGAGGTCGGGGAGCTTTCCCCCTTCCTTTTGGTACTGCATCAGACTTCTCACCCAGATTTCGATGCCATCGTATCCGGCTTGCGCAGCGATTTCGATTTCCTGAACCAGACCAAGCTTTTGCCCCATGATGGTACTGGTGTTGAGGCAATAGGTGAAATTCCCTTGATTTACCAGTGGTTTCTGACTGATTGAAAGGGAATTTTCTGGATTTACTCCTGGTTGGGAAGCCAGTAGGCCAAGGGGCAAGCCTGCCATGGGTACTAAGCCCGTCAGGCGACGGAGCATTTGACGACGATTCAATCGAAATGGAGACATATCTGGATCTTGAGAGTTAGACAGAATAGCTAGGTTGTAATATTTTTGACGGCTTTGGCTGCCAATTTTTTTGTACATTCAGTATCTCTGGTTCTCATAGCATAAAGGAATTGACCGGATAAAACGCAGACATTTTTTCGTGGGGCAAGGAAGAACGTCCGAGCCTAGTGAACTAGATGAGGAGGTCCTGACGCTGAGACACGGGAAAAAGGCCAGTTTTATGGCTAAGAACCTTGTTCTGTGAGCATCAGCTTTATGAAAAACAAGGACTGAATCTCTCTGGTTAGATAGAAGAGAATGCCTTTCAGCCCAACCCGATATGACACCCATCCGCATGATTCGTTTTCCTTACCTCCTGCCTATTGCCTTGATCGTCCTGCTGAGTGGATTTCAACTTAGTCTTTTTTCCCAAACCAATCAGCCGGGAAGCAACATTCGACAGTGGGAAAAGCTGAGCACGGAACATTTTGAGATCATCTTTCCTGCCAAGCACGAAGGCGGGGCCATTCAAACCGCTCGCTTTGCAGAGCTTGCCCGATATGAGTTGGGCGTGATTTTGGATTACAAACCCGAGCAGAAATTCACCCTCTTGTATGCGGATGATGCGGAAACCTTTTTGAACAGCAATATTCCCCTCCAGTCTCCAAACAAAACTCCCTCTATTTTTGATCTTCCTGAGCGGTACAGCTTGGTTGTCCACCCCGGTAGCACGCAAGAGCTGTATCAAGCTGTCCGCCGAGCCGTGGGAGAAGTGGTCCTCACCGAATTCTCCTTTGGGGATCGGATCACCGCTACCATGCAAACCAAATTGCTGTTGTATGATGCGCCCTGGTTTCATCAGGGCTTGGCGGAATATATGGCCACGGGTTGGACCTTCGAGGACGAAATGTGGATCAATAGCCTGGAAGTAGAAGATATGTTGGAATTGGCGATGGAAGGCAATACGCCCTTGCATCATCGAGTTCGGAAATCCGTTTGGCACTACATCACTCATGAGTACGGCGAGCAGAAGATCTCCGAAATCGTCTACTTGGTCAACATTTCTCATTCGATTGAATCGGGCATCATTTCCGTTCTGGGCATCAACCTGAATACTTTGACCCGTCGCTGGCGGGACTTTCTTTCTCTTCGCGCGGAACAGCAGCGTGCCCAGCGGGTGAACATCCTCGAAATTGCCCAGGCCACGGAAGTGCCGATTCCCGCTGGCCAGCAACTGGTTTCCTATGCCTATGATCCTGCCAAAGAAATCGTGGCAGTTCACCTGAACAAACGAGGCCGATCGCAGGTGATGCTGTACGACCTCGCAGAGCGGGAATACCGTTCCACTCCCATCAAATTTGGGTTTCAGCAACCAGGAGCCGAGAAATTCGAATACTCCGCCCCCATGGCCTGGGATACCACCAAACAGGTCCTGGTGGCCGTGGTCTATCGGAATCGGGAACCGGAATTGGCCTATTTCGATGAACCCAGCGGGAGTCTTTCTTATGCCAAGGTCTCCAAAGGGGTTCACAAGCTGCTCTCTGTTGCTCCTTCTCCTGATGGGAATCGTGTGGCAGTCAGCGCATTGAAAGACGGCAAGGTAGATCTCTTCCTGACGCCCATGGGCAAAGGGCAGTTGAAGCCATTGACCAATGATCCTTATGATGATTTAGATCCTAGTTGGACGGTGGAAGGGAGTCTGCTGTTCAGTTCCAACCGGGATACCTTGCTCCAGGAGCCGCATGCCCTTCCCTCCTATTGGTATCGTCGGCACACCGATGTGTATGAATTGATATTGGGTGAGGAACAACTCCTGATGAATCGCCTGACCCAGACTCCTATGATCAGCGAACGTCAGCCTTCGATTGGTCCCGACGGCTTTTTGACCTTTCTGACCGATGAAGTAGGAATCAACAACTTAGGAAAGCTGCACCTCAGTCGCGGAGGGAGAGAAGTCTTTTCGAATTTGACCCAAGGCATTCTTTCTTACCGACAAATGGACCGTTTTTCAGCCTTGCATATCCCGCTGGAAGGAGGAAGCAGCCTTTTCGTCGGACCTTCCATGAGTTTTCGCAGTCAGGCAGAACCTCAGCCTACCCTCCTGAGAATGGAGTATTTGGCAGCGTATGAAACCTTGATGAAGAAGGAACAGCAAGCCTTGAGTCAGGGAAAGCCAGACCCCATCGAACCGGAAATCGCAGAAAGCGAAGTGCCTGAAGAAGAACCAGAGGCAGAGGAGGTGTCAGAAGCAGAGCCTCCCCGTTACTATCTCTTCGACGATGAAGAAATCAGCTACCAATCTCCGGTTAAGAAAAAAACATCGGCCTTGTCTTTTGAGGAGCCAAGTGAGCGAGTGATGATCACCGTATTTGGTCGCCAACCTGCGCCTAAGCCCAATGAGGTCGAAGTGAGTCGGGCTCAAACTGCCAAACTTCCCTGGATGGTTCATCAGGTCGGCATGAACCTGAATTTTGACCCTTTGGCAAGAATTGGCCCTGAACTGAGCATCGGATTGCGCGATTTGGGGGATAACCATCGTCTCGCCTTGACGGTATGGCCTTCTTTCAACCTCCGAAACGTTCGCAACACCCTCGAATATCAATACCGCAAGGAGCGGATCAACTTCTTCGCTGAGGCGGGCCAACAAATCCGCCGGGTGCAGGGCGTCAATAATCTGATTGGAGATACGACTTTCTTCCGCTATGACCGGATTCACCTCAAAACGGGGGCGGCATATCCGATCAATGCCTTCGGGGAAGCGCAACTATTTGCTGGTCTGTACCAGGTCAATCGGCGCGACCTCCAATTGCTTCGAACCGAATTGCAAAATGCGGCGGATCAATTGGCCCAGGTAGGGGTGCGCTTTGAATGGGATCAGGTGGAAGAACGAGAGGGATTTGCCTACAAAGGTGTGTATGGGCAGGCTGCGGTAGAAAGCTTTTATTCTTTTGCGGAAAAAAACATCGTCCTCAATCGCGCCAGAATTGAACTGAAGCATTACCTGGAAACGCCGGGCAAATTGGTGATCGCCTCGCGAGTAGCTTCTACCATCAAACAACCGCCGACTATTCCGTAGCTATGTACGGAGAAGCGGGCAATGACGAACTGAGTGGAGGTACTGCCAACG
>JBCCCJ010000107.1:0-9216 GCA_039033615.1 Bacteroidota bacterium | reverse complement strand
CTCCGCGCCGGCCTCCGCCGCCAAGGTATCTGATCTCAGGGCACGAAGAAACATGCTGAACGGTCTCCTTTCGGGTAGGCGGGCAACCATCGGGGCTTCTTTTGGGGGCTTGATCTCCGCCAAACTGGCCTTTGGATATCCGGAAGTCTTCGGTCATTGCGGGGTGCATTCTGGTGCCTATTGGCCCAAAGGCAGTGAAGCAGTCGCCTTCATCGAAGACCACAAGGATGCCCCGGTCAACTATGCAGCGATCTGGGGCACCTATGAAGGCGTAACCCACAACAACTATCAGGTGCGGGATCTGTTGCAAGAAGCGGAGAAGGAGATCTACTGGCGGGAATTGCCCGAAGGGCATACCTGGGCGCTATGGCGAGCCACCATGGACGAGTTGCTGGCGCAGTTTTTTCCTATGGATTCGCTCTCACCCAATCCAATACCTCCGTCAACGGAATGATCCTTCGCTCGGTATCGCCTCGCAACTTGACTTCGACCCCTCCTTCTTTCAGCGCCCGTTTGGCGACGGTGATGCGAAGGGGGATGCCCCGAAGATCAGCGTCCTTGAACTTCACGCCAGGACCAGCGACTTTTTTGTGGCGATCGTCATACAGCACCGAATAGCCAGCTTGCTGCAATTGATCGTACAGCTGATTCGCAGTGGTGATGCTTACTTCTCCGTCTGCCAGGGAAATGAGTTGGATCTGGTATGGCGCGAGGGCCATTGGCCAATGTAAGCCTTGCTCGTCTTGAGATCGCTCTGCCAGGGCCAATACGAATTGACTCAGATCGATCCGGAAATAGCCAAAGGAGATCGGTGCAGACTTGCCTTGATCCGTGGTGAAGCGGACCTCCAACTGATCGGACCATGCAGAACCAATGGAGAGGGAACGCGCAATCTCTATCGCGCTTTGGGTCGCTCCTTCCCACAAAGCAAACGCCCCCACTTCGCCCCCTTCGAAATCCCGCCCATAGCAGGCATTGCGGTAGTGAAAATCCGTTTCGTTAGCCCCAGCCGCCAAGTTGGGCGATTGGGCCACCCAGTCATCTACCAGCAAGCGGATGCGTTTCAGATCAAGGCCAATGGGAGAGGCATAGCCTGGCACCGAACCCGCTTGCAGGATGTCAGCCTCAGAAGCGGGTTCCAGTTGGCTCCGCCCCAAGGTTCTTTTTACCGCCAATTCATTCACCGCATGATCGCCCCGGACCAGTACCATCACCAGTCTCGGATCACGTTCCGTGGGCGCATAAAAGACCACCTTCGCAGTTTGCGAAGCGGGAACCTCCAAAAAGGTCGCTAAGTCGGCGATGGTCTTGGTGCCCGGAGTGTGGATCTTTTCCAGGGGAAGGGGTTCCGCTTCCGTTGCTTTCACTTTCTGGGAAAGCAAGCCAAGGGATTGCCATCCGTTTTCGCCTTCTCCCAATTCCGATTCCCCTCCCTCTATCCATATGCCCCAACCATGGGCCATTGGACAAGCTGAGATGCCAGCTTCCGCTTCCCAGGTAGTCATCTCCAGACCGAGCGAATCCATATAGGCTTTCCACGCTTGTTGCAGTTGTTTGCCTTGCTCCTGCATCTCGGATTCGGAAGCTGCGAACCAGCCCATCTCCAACCAATTCCGGCGCGATTCCCCATACAGGCCCTTGGCTTTGTTGCCAGCTACCTCCACCTCACACTTGCGCCAGGCCAGCAAAGGCAATTGCCGATACGACTGGATTTCCTGCCGCGCCACTTCCAACCAAGAGCGCAAGTGATAAGGATCATCCAGGGGCTCTAGCGCATGATCGTAGATGCCCTGATCCGAGTGGCCGGGAGGTAAGTGGAGTTGTGCAGCGGGAGGTAATCCCAGCGCACCGGACAACTGATTCAGGAGTTGTTGCTGTACCCTTGTACCAAGTGGGAGGCTCGCTAATTGTCCCGGCCCTAGTCGCCGGAAATATGCGCCGCGCAGCAAGAAGTCGTGGCTGCTCAGGCCAGTATCCGCCGCATCCGGGCGGCGGGTAGTTCCAAGTAGGTGGGAAAGTCGCATGGGGTAAAATTAGGGAAACCAACTCACTTCCCCTCATACTCCGGATTTCGTTCGGTGGGAACGGGAGCCCCATGTGCCTCGCGCCAGGCCTTCATCTCCGCATGAAGCTGTGCGGATTCTTCTGGTAGGAGGGTGGCAAGGTTGATGCGTTCGCCGGGGTCAGCGGCGAGGTCGTAGAGTTCCAAGCCGCCATCCTCGAAGTATTCGTGGAGTTTCCAACGACCTTTGCGCATCACGGTGCCTGGGCGGGTACGGAAGAGGGCATCCCGGCTGTCGTCCCCGACGCCATTATATTTTTCGAGGTAGATGGGGAAATGCCAGAATAGCGCCCGATTCTGAGTTTCGGCGACAGTTTTTTCGCCCAGGATCGTTGCTGAAAGATCCGTTCCGTCCAGGGCTTTGTTCTCTGGTACTTCTACCCCCAACAGATTCGTCAAGGTGGGGAACATGTCAATGAAGGTGATCGGCACATCCGTCCTTTCGCCAGCGGGTACCTTCCCTGGCCAGTGAAACAGCATGGGGACGCGTATCCCGCCTTCGTAGTAAGACCCTTTTCCCGCCCGAAGCGGCCATTGACGGGAGAGATAGGCGATGCCTCCATTGTCGGAACAAAACACCACCAGGGTATTTTCCTGCAATCCTAATCTCGCCAGTGCTGCCATCACTCGGCCTACGGCATCATCGACGTGTTCCACCATGGCCGCATACTCAGCATTGTTGCCTTGTCCATCTACCGGAGGGAGGCCCTGGTATTTGTCCACCGTACCGGGTTTCCCTACCAGTTTTGTATGGATGGAGAAAAAAGGGAGGTAGAGGAAAAAGGGCTGCTCTTTTCTGTTTTCCATGAACTGAACAGCTTCCTCGGCCAAACGATCAGTCAAATATTCGCCTGCCTCTTCTTCAATCCCCGGCAAATCAAAAGGCGCAAAATGCGTGTTTCGGCGACCCGTCCCAGCTTTCACCACGTCAAAGCCCTGGGTCGCGGGATCTTTGCCCAGGTGCCATTTGCCAAAAATTCCCGTGCGATAGCCTGCCTCTTGGAGCACTTCTGCAAAGGTCAACATGGAATCTTCCAGCACCAGGGTATTTTTGGTAGGAATCAAGGCTCGGTCTTGGGACTGGCCCCGATCCGAATGAGCGACGGTATAGATGCCATGCCGCATGGGGTGCTGCCCCGACATCAGCATCGCCCGACTGGGCGCACAATTGGCTGCTCCGGCATATCCGTGATCGAATACCAGAGAGCGACTGGCAAGTTGATCGAGATTGGGGGTTTGATAGTACTGTGAGCCCATAAATCCCACATCCTTCCAGCCAAGGTCATCGACCATGATGTAGATGAGGTTGGGGGAGGATTGAGCAAGAAGGGAACCTAACAAAAGGGGCCAAATCAGCAAAAGGAGTAAGTAGCGATTCATAATATGCGGGATTAAGTCAAAAGATAGCTGATATTAGCGAAAGGAAGCAATTTGCTGGATCGAACTCCTTTGCCCGCCCCTTCGGAACAGATCGGTATGGGAACCAAGGACAACTTCTGTATCTTTTCTTGCATGACAACTCGCAGACAATTTCTTCAACGCAGTGGGGCTGCTGCGATGGCATTGCCCTTTTTATCGTTGCCCGGTTTCGCCCAAGAGGAAGCTTGGGGCATCATTCTCAACACGGTCAAGCACGACATGGAAGCTGACTGGCGGGGAACCTTGACGACCTTGGCGGAGATGGGCTACCGCTACATCGAAGGGAATAGCTATGGCGACGATCCCAAGGCATATGCCCAATTCGCCCGCGGCCTGGGACTGATTCCCATCGGAGGTGGGAGTAGCATGGGGTGGTTCGAGGACAATTGGGAGCAACAGCTCCGCACGGCGGATGCACTGGGCCATGAGTGTGTGATCTGCTACTGGCCGTGGCTGAGTTCGGCGGAGAATCTCACCCGAGAAGAATGCTTGCAGACGGCGGAGCAACTCAATGCACTCGGCAAACAGGCCAAGCAGGCAGGGCTACGCCTGAGTTGGCACAACCACGACAAAGAATTCCGAGCCATCGGGGATACCAATGCCTTTGAACTGCTGATGCAGCACACCGATCCCGACTGGGTCAATATGCAAATGGATCTATATTGGGTGGTAAAAGGCGGAGCGGATCCGGTGGCCTGCATTCGTCAGTTTCCTGGCCGAATCGACTTATTTCACGTGAAGGACATGGACGCCACGGAAGAACAAGGCATCACCTGTGTGGGCGCTGGAGTGATTGATTTTGCTGAAATCTTTGCCCTGAAAGAAGAAGCAGGCATCCGCTATGCCACCGTCGAACACGAACGCACCGAGGCAGGAGAAGGCATCCCCTGCGCAACAGTCAGCATGGCGCATTTGAAGCAGTTGTGAGGAGAGAGGCGGGATCGCTTCGCTGCGGGAGGCGGGAAGCGAGACCTGCCGATGACAGGAGTTTTTTCTCCCAATCCAACAATGAAGAGAGGACAGATCGCTTTGGCTGTCAGACCACGATGCTGTCAGACGTTTTTTTTAATCAATCTATTAAGAGAGGACAGAGGACAGATCGCTTTGGCTGTCAGATCACGATGTTGTCAGAAGTTTTTTTGAATCAATCTATTAAGGGAGACTTGAAAAATAACTTCCTCTTTTCGCGTAGATATTTCTTTCCAGATCATGGAAGAAAAACCGAATTTGGCGGGCCAAATGAGGCTTTTTTTGACGATGAGATGGGAAGAAAGAACGAGTGAAAAGGTCCAAGTTATTTTTTGAGTATCACTAAGAGAGGACAGAGGACAGATCGCTTTGCTGTCAGACCACTTGGTTGTCAGACGTTGAATCAATCAATCCACTGATTCCCGAATTACCAACCATCTACGCGGCCTGGAAGACCACGCTACACCTAATTCACCAATTCTCTCATTCACTAGCCCGCCCAATTTCCTAGTCACCCAATTCACCAACCCCCTATGCCTACTCGTCGAACCTTTCTTGAAACCAGTGCTAAGGCTGCCGCTGGAGCAGTAGCTTTGAGCAGTTTTCCTCAGATTCTCACCGCTCGTCATGCTGAAGCTCCCAGCGATCAATTGAATGTCGGTCTGATTGGTTGCAAGAGTCGGGGCTTTCGCGTCTTGCAGGAACACCTTCGCATCGGGGGCGTGAATTGTGTGGCCCTTTGTGACATCGACGCCAACCTCATGGCTGAAAAAGCCAAAGACATCGAAGCTGAATTTGGGCAGACGGTCCAGCAACACGAGGATTTTCGGTCTCTGTTGGAGCAGAAAGACATCGACGCAGTCATCATCGGAACCCCCGACCATTGGCACTGCCTGCCTACGGTATATGCGTGCCAAGAGGGGAAAGACGTCTATGTCGAAAAACCCATGGCCAACAGTATCGCAGAGTGCAACCTGATGGTCGAAGCAGGCAAACGCTACAATCGCATCATCCAGGTGGGGCAGCAACAGCGCAGTGGTCTGGTCTGGAAAGGAGCCATGGAATACCTCGCCAGCGGCAAGTTGGGGGAGATTCGCAAGGCCAATATCTGGGCCAACTTCAACTATGGCCTGGGACCGAAAAAAGTCCCCAACGCTGCGGTGCCGGAAGGGGTCAATTATGATCTCTTTCTGGGGCCAGCCCCCACCCGCCCCTTCAATCCAGCGCGTTTTCACGGGAGTTGGCGGTTCTTTTGGGACTATGGCGGTGGCTTGATGACCGATTGGGGGGTGCATCTGATTGACATGGCGCTTTGGGCCAAGGGCATCACCACGCCTCCCAAACAAGTGCTGGCGTATGGCACCCAGTTGGAACGGCCTGAGTTGGCTCGCGAAACCTATGACACCATGTCGGTCATCTATCCATATGACGACTTCCTGATTCAATGGGAGCATTCCGCTGGAAAGCAGGTCGGTCCGTACGATCGGCTGTATGGGATCGCGTTCCTCGGGGACAATGGGACCTTGGTTGCGGATCGACGGGGCTGGCAGGTGTATCCCGAGTGGGACAATCAGAAGAAGGGATTCAAGATCGAAGAAAGCCAGTATCAGGCCGAAAAAGGCGGCCACGATTTGCACAGTCGGGACTTTATCGAGGCCGCCAAAACTCGCACCTCTCCAGCTTGTCCCGCTGAGTTGGGCCGCACGGTAGCGCTTTGTGCGCATTTCGCGAACATCGCCCTGCGTACAGGCGCTCATCAGCTCAATTGGGACGAAAACAAGCAGAAGTTCATCGGCAACAAAGCCGCCAATCAGTTGATCACGCCGGAATATCGCAATCCTTGGAGCTTACCAAAGCTGTGAGGCAGATTCTCAACTACTCAGAAAAGGTGCCATGTCGAGCATGTATTTCGGATTTCGGCATTCCCCTTGGATAGGGTGTACGTCAGATGGCACCAGAAAAAGCATATCCCAGTAGATGGCAGTCGCGATGCGCCTGCTGACTTTCTCTGGGGCATCTGTTTCTACCAAGTTGCGAATCGCTCCGCGCTTCGTTTTTTGGAGAGTTGGTTTGGCATACTTCGGTTATCGCTCAGCACAGGCGCTCCCCACAAGTCCTTGTCAATAGACAATCGCAGTCCGGAGGGATGCGCATTTCGGTAGCAAATCGAAGAGGGAAGTTTGGGAGCAGGCGCAGTAGCGACTGCCACATATCCCAACATCACCAGTGAATGTGGGACATATGATGTACACTCCTTGGATATGACAAGGAAAAATCAGCCGCGAACCTGTGGTGAGCCTGCCGAACTATCCGAATTTGAAGATCAGGGATTCCCATTTGTGCCATTCGCTAGGGAAAATACCTGAACCCATTGCGTAGCGAATTTCCACAAATACAGGCCAATGAGTAGGAAATTTGTAGATGCTTCGGCTAACTCAGTACAAGTCCGAGACTACCCAAAATAACTTTCTCAAATGCCTGAAAACGAGCCTTATATAAAAAGTTGTCATTAGTAGCTGCTAAATGGAACCCTGCTTCTTGATCACTGTTTGTCCCCCACGACGATCACGGACAGACCCATGAGGCGGAAGATCACCTTATCAATCAAGCGAAATATCGGCACCAAGGTGTTGTAGAGCTTCATTTGACCGCCGGGGATGGTGTCTTTTTTCATCAGAGAACCAGAGACAAACCAGCCTGCGATGCCGATGAAGTTGAAGTGGAAGGACCGCAGCACCTTGGCCCCGCTCTTGCGGAAGGCTTCGGTCATGGTCTTGCGGGTATAACGACGGAAGTGGAAGAGGTTTTTGTCGAATTGATTATAGAGCCATTCGTAGGCAGGTACCAAGATGACCAATCGGCCCTCTGGCTTGAGCAACTTCTGACAATTGGCGAGGGCCAATACATCGTCTTCGATGTGCTCGATCACATTCAGCGCATAGACGTTGTCAAAGCTACCCAGATAGTCGGCGTATTCGGTCTCGAACTCTGGGTGGACGAGGTCGAGCTGGACGATGTCTTCCAGGGTCTCGTATTTCGAGAAATGTTCCTCCAGGTAGCCGCAATAGTTCTCCCGAATGTCGCTCAGGCACAATTGATAGCCATTTTCGAGAAAACACTGAGAAATATTGCCGATGCCGCTCCCGACTTCCAGCACATTGCCGGGCTTGAGTTCCGCAGCGACGGTCTCGTACATCCACTGGTTGAAGCGATCTGCGGAAGCGATGGTTTGCAAGGTTTCCAGCCCCTCCTGATCCAGCTCTTTGTAAGCAAACTTGCGCATCACTTGACAAATTTGAATTTGAGGATGCAGTAAATCGCTCGGAAGCCATCCCGCCAACCGATTTTTTTGCCCTCGTCATAAGTTCGCCCATAGTAGGAAATCCCTACTTCATAGATGCGAACGTTGGGGATGCGGGCAATCTTGGCAGTGACTTCCGGTTCGAACCCGAAGCGTTTTTCGGTCAGCTTCAAGCCCTGAACAAGGTCCCGGCGGAAGAGTTTATAGCAGGTCTCCATATCCGTCAGGTTGAGCCCGGTCATCAGATTGGAGAGGAAGGTCAGCAATTTGTTGCCTCGGGAGTGCCAGAAAAAGAGGATGCGGTGTGGCAAACCACCCAAGAAGCGGGAACCATATACGATGTCCGCATGCCCTTCAACGATGGGCTTGAGCAGGAGGTTGTATTCGCGGGGATCGTACTCCAGGTCTGCGTCCTGAATGATGACATATTCTCCGGTGGCTTCTTTGATCCCGGTGTGGAGGGCAGCGCCTTTTCCCTGGTTGACTTCGTGCTTGAAATAGCGCAAATCCAACTCTGGATGGGCTTTCTGATAGGCCAGGATGCGGGCCTCCGTTTCGTCTTTGGAGCAGTCATTGACCACAATGAGCTCCTTCTTGATGCCGCCCAACAGCTCTACTTCACGCACCTGATCCAGGATGAGGTGGATGGTAGGCCCTTCGTTGTAGGCCGGCATGACAATGGACAGTTTTTGAATCTTCATTTGGCCGCCAAAGATGGGGAATCCGACGGGGAGTTGCAAGGGGGAAAAGTGAACCCCAATTGACTGGCTCTTTAGGCGAAAAGCTGGAAGGTTATTTCTCCCTCAATGTAACCAAGTGCGCAACTCCTGCTTCCTCGTCTAGAATCGCTTTCTACAAATGGACAATGGAGTGGTAGTCTCCCACTACTGCCGGACTCTCCCCCTGACTTCTTTCAACTTCATGATCATCTGCTCACTTTCGGCGGCAATCCAGGCTTCGTATTCCGCGATGGCTTGTAGTCGTTCTGCTTCTGTGAGGTATCCATCCTCCACCAATTGTTTGCCGCGAGATTCAGCTACTTTGGTCCAAATCCCAATCTTGGGGAGGAAATTCGCGGCGCCCCTTCGGTAGGTTTCATTGGCGTCGATCACCTCAATCGCTTCCAGGCCAATTTCCTGAAAGAAACGGGGCAGATCTTCTGCCATTTGATTGTTCATGCCGACATCGGCGCGCCATTGCAGGAATTGTGCATACAAATGTTGCATACTTTGGGGAGGGGCGGGTTGCCACTCCAGGCTGGTATGATCATAATCCAGAATGGAAATGTATCCACCGGGCCGCAACATCGTCTTGAATTTTTCCAGTGCAGCTGTAGGATCCTTCAGCCATTGTAATACCCGCGCAGAGGTGATGAGATCAAATGGGAGATCGGGTTGATAGGCGAAGAGGTCGGTATGGATCAATTCCAGGTTTTCCACCTCCGAATACAGGTGCTTCCCCCTTT
>JBCCCJ010000106.1:0-9278 GCA_039033615.1 Bacteroidota bacterium | reverse complement strand
TCAACAAGGAGACGCGAAAGTCTTCGAAAGCTGGTTTCACGAACACTACGCTGAATTGGGGCGCTTTGCGATGAGCTACCTCAGCGATCCCGACGAAGCGCGGGATTTGGTGCAGCAGGTCTTTGTGAAGCTCTGGGAAAAGCCTTGAAGCTACTGCGCGAGCATCTGGGCGATGTGCTGGTGATTTGGGTGATTGGGGGATGGTGAAGTAGCGCGGACTTCCAGGCCGCGTCAGATGATCCATGAAGCCATCTGTCAACGCAGGGATCTGACAGGGAACCGATTAGACCTCTGACTTTTCTTTGGTGAATTGGGTAGTGCGGTTTTCCAAACCGCGTCATCATTCTTCTGCCTCCAACCGTTGGATCAATGAATTAAGCTCTCGCTGTAATGCTGGCAAATGGATTTCTAGGATTCGCCAAATAATTTCATAATCTGTGGCAAAGTAATCATGGACAAGTACGTGCCTTGATTTGGCTAGAATCTTCCAATCTATTTCTTGGCTTTTGAGACGAGTTTCATCTGGAACCCTGTGAGCGGCTTCTCCAATGATTTAGATATTTCTAACTACTGCATCTTTGGTTTTGCGATCAGTTAAAAATTCATCTTTGGTCATCCCTTCAACATAGGAAAGCGCTCTTTCCAATGCCTCCATCATGTCCAATACCAATAGCTTACCCTCACGCCGCGACATAGATCAGGTCTTTTTCGACGAAAGGTAGCATTCTGTCTTGAATGGCAGGTTTGGATACCAGATCTACGGTACGGCCCAATAAGGTCTCCAATTCATCTGCTAGATAGACAATTTCCATCCCCACCGGGCTGTGAAACTCAACCAAGAGATCAATGTCGCTCTCAGGTCGGGCTTCCCCACGGGCTACAGAACCAAAGATGCCTAAACGCTTGATTGGGTAACGCTGGACTAGTTCGGGGTAACTAGCCTCAAGAATGGACCTGATTTCCTGTAATGGAAGCATTTCTGTCGAGCATGATTTCTACCTAAGATAGACAAATGCTCTCCATTCTTCGAAAAAGAATCAAGCATTAGAGCCTTTTAGACCCCTTTTCTTCCCTTTTTTTCAAAAAAAATCTCCTCCGGATAGGGGTGAGGCGCAGGTGGGCTGTTATCTCCATGAAAACATCATTCACCAGTAATCATATCAACTATGAAACGTGTAATCACCATCGCCTTCGCTTTGTTCTTGTCCGCTCAATTGTTTGGTCAGTCTGCTCCAAGTAGAGCTGATATTCGAGTCGGGGCTGGATTCTCTCTCTTGGGAAGCGGCGACATGCAGGCCCAGATGATCGAAAATGAATTGAACTATCGCCTGAACAACTACTTCGCGACCAGTGTGGGCCTCGGATTTGGCCGCAGCAACCGGGGTGTCTACGAAACAGCTTCCTTCCTGCAAGGCAACGGATCGCTCTTCTTCTCTCCCTTCAAAAACAATGGCCGCAGCGATTTCCGCATCGGGGGAGGACTGACCTACTACCAGGTGTCTGACGCCTATGAGAGCAGCCGCTTCAGCAATGGTCAGGACATCCAGAGCGAATACACCTTTGATCAGCGGAGTTCCCTGGGCTTCATCGTGGCGATCGAGCAAACCTTCTCCTTGGGGGATCGCGGCTTGCTGGGAATCAAGGCCTTCACCCAGCCCTATATGAATGGCGACATCAACTCCGGTGTCCTGCTGAAGCTGGGGGTACGTTTATAGACCCGACCAAACCGCAGGCCGCTACGATGATCCTGCCCCCCTTGCTGCTGGCCTGCGCGCTGCTAAAGGGGGGCAGCAACCAAAGGCTGGGGGGGGATGTAAGAGACTCACCATCAACGATTCACCCCCCATCCCCCCTCGCTCTCCGCACAACCTCCAACCCACAGGTCCATAGATTCCGGGTAGCGGAAGGTGCGGCCTTCGGCTACACAGGGGCCAAAAAATCTCTGCTATATAGGGGTCATTGCTTCCTGAACTGTTATTTCGCTGAATATGGCACAAAACGATCCCACACTCATCCCTTGGTCGCTGATGGCGGCCGTGCTCTCGGGCCAGGCCAGCGAGACAGAAGTTCAGGAACTGCAGGCTTGGCGTCTGGAGGCTACGGAAAACGAAACCCGCTACCGAAAGGCCGAGCGTCTGTGGGCGATGACGGGCAAAATTGGCCCAGAAGCGCGCTTTGACAGTCAGGCAGATTGGCCGAAAGTCGCGAAGATGGCCCGGATCTCTGCTGAGAAGACAACCCCGGTGATTCGACCCTTTTGGCGGCAGAGAACCTTCCTGCGAGTGGCGGCAGTGGTGTTGCTGATCGCCTTGGGCGCTTTGTTGCGCTGGGGCACTCGCGGACCACAAGTGGAATGGCAGGAAGTGCTGGCCGAAAATGCCGTGGAGGAAGTGCGCTTGCCAGATGGCAGTCTGGTGAGCTTGCGTGAGGGAAGTTCGCTGCGCTACCCTACCCCATTTCTCCCCGATCAGCGGCAGGTCTATTTGTCGGGAGAAGGCTGGTTTGAAGTGGAAAAAGACGCTTCCCGTCCCTTCCGAATCAAGGGCCCTAGCCTGCAAGTGCAAGTCCTGGGGACGAGCTTTGCGGTGCGAGACTTGCCAACGGAAGCTACCGCTCAAGTCGATGTCGCCACGGGATTGGTGCAGGTGGTGGCCCAGGACAGCTTGCTCTTGCCAGCCGGGAAAAGTGGGCAACTCAAGCAAGGCCGCCTGACAGAGATTCCGCAAAACCCTTACTTCCTCGCGTGGCGGGAACGCAGCCTCCGCTTTGAAGAAACGCACCTATCCGAAGTCGTGCCGGCCTTGAGCCGCTATTATGGCCAGGACATTCGCCTGGAAACCGAAGACATCCCTACCCAACTGAAGCTGACAGCCAGATTTGAAGAGGAACCACTTGCTGATGTCTTGAACATCCTTCAAATCACCCTAGAGGTGGAAATTGACACAACCAATTCTTTCATCCTCATCCGTCCCTACTAAGTACTGATTCATGAAAACACTTGTTCTGAAGGCTTGGCTCATCTTGTCAAGCCTTCTCCCCCTGTGCGTGTTTGCACAGTCAGCTTCTACATTAGAACAAAGCGTTACCTGGACCCTGGAAACCACTCCCCTGCCTACGGCCCTACAACTCCTGGCCGAGCGAGAGCAAGTTCGCTTGTCGTACAATCCCAAGCTCCTGCCAGCCGATCATCAGGTGAACATTCGGGAAGCGATTCCGATCCAGTCCCTCCTCACCCAATGGCTGAAAGGCACCGGGCTGACTTTTTCGCTGATCGAACAACAAATTGCCATCTATCCCTCTCCTTCCTCTGATGAAAGCAAGCTCGAAACCAATGGCCGCTGGAGCGTCAACGGCTATGTGCTGGAGGCGGAAAGTCGAGAGCCTTTGCCCTATGCTTCGGTGCGTCTGCTGGGGAGTCAGCAGGGAGCCATCGCCAACCAATACGGCTATTTCGTCTTGAGCTTGCCGAAGAATATGGCGGAGGTACAGGTAGAAGTGCGCCACTTGGGGCATCAAGCTCAATTCGTGCGCCTCACTCGTAGCACGCCCCTCCCCTTGACGGTGGACTTGTCGCCGAATGCCTTGAAACTGGATTCCATTGAGATTGTGGAGGAAATCGCTCCCATGCAAGCGGCGGGGCCTACCTATCTGGGGCAAGCCTATTTGCAGTCGGTCCCTACCTTTTTGGGAGAACGCGATGCCATCAAATCCTTGCAGTATCTGCCGGGCGTTCAGCGAGGCAACGATGGCAACAGCAGCCTGTACGTCCGCGGTGGTAATGGCGATCAGAACCTGATTTTGTTGGACGAAGCGCCCGTCTATAACGTCAATCACCTCTTTGGCTTCTTCTCGGTGTTCAACGGAGATGCCATCCAGAGCATGGAATTCTGGAAAGGGGGCTTTCCCGCGCATTATGGCGGGAGGCTGTCTTCTGTAGTTTCGATCACAACCCGAGAAGGCAGTCGGGAAAAATGGCAAGGACAGGGGGCCATTGGGATCACGTCCGCTCGGGTGACCGTAGATGGGCCGATTTTCAACAAAAAAGGTTCTCTGCTGCTGTCTGCCAGACGGAGCTATTGGGATGTGCTGGTCCGGCCCTTTTTGGATGTCGCCCAGGCCAATTCCAAGCCGTTCTTCTTTTTCCATGGTTACCAGGCCAAATTAACCTATGATCTTTCGCCCAAGAATAAACTCTACGCCAGCTTGTACAACAGCCGGGACCGTTATGGGGTAAATGAAATCAGCGATAGACAAGACGGAGATCGGTTCAAAACGGGCTTTGCCTGGCAAAATCTGACTGCGAGCTTGCGCTGGAATCATCTGGCTTCCGAACGCTGGTTTGTCAATACGTCGATCTTTGCCACTTCCTATGGGGTCAACCTATTCAATCGCAGTGTGGACTCCAATAGCAGAGGTCGCGGGGTGCAGCGATTGGCCAAAGGCTCCCAGATGCAGGATGTGGCGGTCAAATCGGATCTCTATTTCTATCCGGAGGGGAAGCATCGAATTCGAGCGGGAGCCATCGCCTATCAGCATTGGTTTACCCCGAATCGAGTACGGGCCTTCCGAGAGAATTTCAACAATGCTCTGGATAATGAGGACATTGATTTGAAAACTACCGAGCGCTATCCCACGCAGGAATTGGCGGCCTACGTTTCGGATTCCTGGCAAAATGCCCGCTGGAAATGGAAAGCGGGCTTTCGGTGGAGTGCCTACCAAGCCCAAGGAAAATGGGAGCATACGCCGGAACCTCGCCTGAGTGGGAGTTTTCTCTTGAACCGCAAGCATACGTTGTCGATTTCGGGGACGAGAATGGCCCAATACATTCACCAGATCTCCAACTCTGGTCTGGCCTTGCCGATTGACGTCTGGATTCCCAGCACCAATCAGATCTTGCCGCAGCGCAGTTGGCAGGCGACTCTCGGCTGGGAATACCAACACCCAGACCAAGGGCTGAGACTCGTGGCAGAAACCTACTACAAAACCATGGATCGCGTGGTCGGCTATCGGGATGGGGGCAGTTTCTTCAACCTCGATTTGTACAACCTCGATTTGCGTCCCCTAGATTGGCAGCAATTGGTGATTCAAGGGCACGGAGAGTCCTATGGCTTAGAATTGAGTGCCAATCTCCAGCGAAATGGGCATCAAGCCTTGGTGAGTTACAGTTGGTCGCGCACCCTGTATCAGTTTGAGGAATTGAATCAAGGAACCCCTTTCGCGCCCCGCTTTGATCGTCGCCATACGCTTTCGGTCTTGTATCAATACGAGTTCTCGTCCAAGTGGAAAGCGCATCTCGGCTGGTTCTTCTCTACCGGGAATCCCATTCCGCTGCCGTTGGGAGAAACCATTTTGGCGGGGCATGAGGAAAACATTCGCTTCCTTGGGCCTGAGATTCCAACTTCCTACCTAGAGTTTAGCGCCCCAGATGCCTTCCGCACGGCCTTGTACCATCGCTTGGATGCGAGCATCAAGTACACGCCTACCCCCAAGCGCAAGCGGCGCTGGAAATCCCACTGGGAATTGGGCGCCTTCAATGTGTACAACCGCTTGAATCCGACCTTCTTTTTGTTGGAGCGGGACTTCGACGAAGCTGCGGGCACAGAATTGCTGCGCCTGCAAAAAAATAGCCTCTTCTTTTTTACCCCTTCTGTTAGTTATCTTTTTTCCTTTTGACCATGAAATCGATCCTCTTTTTCGGACTAGTCTTGTGCTGTGGGTTATTTTCCTGCCAACAGTTTGTAGAGCTAGACATCTCGACTGATCCTCAAATGGGCATTACCTGCTTCTTGTCGCCAGACGATAGCCTCGCCACAGTGAGTATCTACGCGACCCAGCGAGTGGGGCAACCCATTCCCAGCGACCCCAACGAGCAAGTGGTCGCGGATGCCAAGGTTCGCATTCGCAAGCTCGCGACCGACGATTCTTTGATCCTCGCCTTTGATCCAACCAGTCTGACCTACCTAGCCCCGGTGTTCGCTGATTTTTTTGAAGCGGGAGCGACCTATCTGCTGGAAGTCTCGCATCCTGACTTTCCTGATGCGATCGGTAGTTGTCGGTTACCCGAGGCTCCTCAGGGCTTGGTGGTGGAGTTGGATTCGGTGGGAGAAGGCTTTCTCAAGGATTATTTTGTCCAACTCAGTTGGACGGCTCCGCCTGAAGATTCTACCTACTTTCGGGTCATCGGCCGGGTAGGTGGCCCCCGAAGAGTATCTGATCCCTACCCCATTCGTTGGGAGGGGGATCTGCCAGACATGGACTACCTACTCCTCCCCATCGCTCAAGAAGGTCAGCTCCAAAGTCCTCTGGGCAATTTGCAAGCCCTGGATCGAGAAATTTCGGGGAGAGTGGCGGGTCCACTTCCTGGAGATAGCCTGACCATCGACTTGCTCCAGGTATCGAAATCCTATTATCATTTCCAAAGTGACCTCCGAAATGCGAGGGGGAGCGATCCGACGGTCAGCGAGCCGTACCTGATTTATTCAAACCTGGAAGGGGCGATTGGAGTTTTTGCGATGTATCAACGCGTCCGCCAACAAATTCGGATCCGATGAAAATTGTTGGTACGGATAGGGGTAAATGAGCATTCGCCTGTTTTTCTAGCAAAGACCGACCAGCAATGAAGAAATACCTGCTTTTTCTGCTACTGATTTGGGGCATTCCATTGGCAATGTCAGCCCAGGATGAGAATCCGCTGGACCAGCTGGTGAAGCTTCGGTTTACGGATCAACCGATCACCGAAGCCCTAAGCAGGCTCGAAGAGGCAGGGATCGCTCGATTTTCCTACAATCCTCGGATCTTGAAGCGACTGCCTGAGGTGTCTCTCACCCAAACGCAGACGTTGAAAGCGACCCTGGATGACTGGCTAGCAGGGACCAAACTGCGCTATCAGGTCGTCGGTCAACAAGTCGTGATTTTTCGCCCAGCCGCTCCTTCGTCTTCCCCCTCCTCTAGAAATACATCCAAAAAATCTGGGGGGCCTAGCTTGAGTGGATATGTGGTCGATCAACGGTCAGGAGAACGCTTGCCCTACGCCAAGGTCTGGGATTTGCGTTCTGGTCGGGGAACGGTCGCCAATGCGTATGGGTTCTTCAGCCTGCGCTTGCCGGAAGATTCTGCGACCTTGATGGGGAGTTTTCCTGAATACTTGTGCCATCCCGTCTCCTTGGGGGTGAACCAAAACCAGCAGGTAGAATTGCCCCTTCGCCCTTACGTCAACTTGGAAACGGTAGCCATTGAGGCAGATAAGTCCAGCATTGGTCCGGAGGAAGTGCAAATGAGCATGATCGTGCTTCCGGTGAGTGAGGTGAACAATATGCCTGCCTTGCTAGGGGAATCGGATCTGGTGCGGGCGGTACAACTGCTGCCGGGGGTGCAATCTGGTGCGGAAGGGACCACGGGCCTGTACGTGCGTGGCGGGAGTCCAGACCAGAATCTGATTCTCTTGGATGGGGTTCCGCTCTACTACGTCAATCACTGGGGCGGCTTCACTTCGGTCTTCAACTCGGATGCGTTGAGTGATGTACGCTTGACCAAAGGCGGCTTTCCGGCTCGGTTCGGGGGGCGGCTTTCTTCGGTGATGGAAGTGAGCATGAAAGAAGGCAATCGAAAGGAGACGCAGTTCGCAGGGAGTATTGGTCTATTGTCGGTAAAAGCCTCGGTGCAAGGGCCGATTGGCCCCAAAAATGAGGCAGGAGAAGCGAAGACCTCTTACATCCTATCGGGGCGGCGCAACTACTTTGACCTGATCAACCGAGGCATCACCCTGGCTACCGAAAGTGAGCCAGACGATGGCTTTTTGGGATATGGTTTTTACGACTTCAACGCCAAAATCAACCACATTTTTTCGGCTAAGGACCGCCTCTATATAAGTGGATACATGGGGCGAGATCGCAATCAAACCAAGCAGAGCCGAACCACTTGGACCACGCCCGAAGACGATGTGTTGGTTCAGAATCAAGCGCCCCCCTCCTACCTAAGCCGGAATCAGGTACTTCAGGAAAATCTCAACGGTTGGGGCAATGCCTTTGCTGCGCTGCGCTGGAATCATGTCTGGAATGACCGAGCCTTTTCTAATCTGAGTGTATCCTACAGCCGCTATGACTTTCGCACGGATACCAGATTCGAGCAGCAGACAGAAGAGTTTGGGGAGCCTGTCAAGACCACACGCAATACGCAAGAGTTTTCTTCTGAAATTCGAGATGCCATTTTGCGCTGGGAGATGGATTGGTATCCCACGCATCGACAACAATTGAAGTGGGGCGCTCAAGCGACCCTGCATGAATTCGAACCCGGCATTCGCCAGACCCAAACCATCCTCAACTCTGAAACAGTCATCGATACCACCCTGGGCAACAAACGAACGAGGGGAACAGAAGCCTTCTTCTTTGCCGAACACGATTGGCACATCAGTAATCGCTTTCGTCTTCAGACCGGTTTACACGGAGCTGGTTATCGCTTTCGTCAGCGCACCTATTTCTCGCTTCAGCCAAGAATCGCGGCCCGAGCGATGTTGGGGGACCGACTTTCCTTCAAAGCCAGCTATGCTGAGATGCAACAATTCGTGCACATGCTCACCAATCAAACGGTGGGGGTACCCGTAGATCTGTGGGTGCCAGCTACTGACAGTGTACCACCTCAATACTCCCGCCAATTGGCCGCAGGTTTGTCTTGGGAGAGTGTCAATGGAGGGTGGGAGGCTTCTTTGGAGGGTTATTACAAACAGATGGAGGATCTGATTGATTATTCCGAAGGGTATATAGATCTCACCCAAGACCCCACGGATTGGGAGAACTTGGTGGAAATAGATGGGGAAGGATTGGCATACGGAGCGGAGTTTTTTCTGCAAAAGAAAAGAGGCCCCTTACGTGGCTGGTTGAGCTATACCCTATCTTGGAATTGGCGCACCTTCGACAACATCAATGGAGGAAAACGCTATCCGTTTCGCTATGATCGCCGCCATGATTTCAGCATCGTGGCGCTCTATACCCTTCGCCCAGGGATAGAGCTCTCGGCGACTTGGGTATATGGGACGGGGCAATCCATCACCCTGCCGACGGGCCGGCATGAAAGCTGGATACAGGATCGGAACGCTTTCCCAAGGCCTGGGGAAAACCCTCGCTCGGTGGAGGGGGATATTTTTCTCTTTGAGGGGGGAAGAAACAACGTCCGAATGCGGGCTTTTCATCGTCTGGACCTCGGGATCAGCCTCACCAAGGAGAAATCCTGGGGCCAACGCATCTGGCGGTTGGGCCTCTACAATGCCTACAGCCGACGCAATC
>JBCCCJ010000105.1:0-9283 GCA_039033615.1 Bacteroidota bacterium | reverse complement strand
GATCACGGATGGATGGATCGATGACAGTAGGTTCTATGGGATCTCAGTCCATATTGAGCTAAGGCCAGATGGCAGAATCTGGGTACATGAGGATAATACAGACATGGGGGTAGTTGATCGTCTGTTGGAAAAAGGAATCGAAAAAGCAGAAATCGTCATTGGTTGGCACGCTCCTAGCATGCGATCAGAGACAGCATTTGCCGTAAATTGATCCCCCCTTTTGCTTACTCCAACATCTTCTCGGAAGCAGCTACCTCTTTCCACCACTTTCGCTGCGGAACAGATTCCAGACGGAAGATTTCTCCAATCAACGGAGTGGCCACGGTCACTTGTTGGAGTTGGCTTTGTTGATCTGTGCGAAGAATGGGGTCGTTCCAGGGATGCTTGGCGAGGTCAAATTTGCCCCAGTGGATGGGAAACATCACTTTGGCCTGCAGCTCAATGCTGGCTTGAACGGATTCTTCTGGCATCATGTGGATTTCTGACCAATCCTTGTCGTAGGCACCATTTTCCATGAAGGCAATGTCGAAGGGGCCAAATTGCGTCCCGATTTTTTGGTATTCGTCGAAATAGCCACTGTCTCCATTGAAAAAAATGCTTCTTTCCGCGCCTTGGATCACCCAGGAGCACCAGAGGGTGGAGAAGCGATTGCCAAAGCCACGCCCACTGAAATGGCGTGCAGGCGTCATGATGAATTCAACCCCTTGATGATTGATTTGATCGTACCAATCCCTTTCCTGGATTTTCTCTTCTGCCACGCCCCAGCGCAACAAATGCGCTTTGATGCCCAGCGGCACGAAAAACTGGCCCACTCGATCATCCAATTGCTGAATGGACTGATAGTCGAGATGGTCGTAATGATCATGGGAAATGATGACCACATCTATGGAAGCGGGCAGATCCGCTATTTTGGGAAGATGATCCATCGCAAAGGGCTTGACCGTTCCCGGAACCGGAGAGGCATTGTAAAATACCGGGTCTGCCAGAATGGTCAGCTGATCGGTTCGCATCAACACGCTTGAATGCCCCAGCCACACAAAAGACCCTTCAGTCAGAGAATCGGCCTTCAATTGAAAAGAAGGAAGGGGACCAGCGGGGTTCTTTCCCGCAGGTGGGTTCATGAAACTCATCAGCGCTGCGAACATAGATTCACTGCTGTCTGGATGCTGGGTTTCGACAGACGTTTCTACCAGATTGACAAATTTTTCTCCATCAAAATGGGGCGATTGGCGAAGGATCGCTAGGTTGGCTTCGTCTGGCTCCCCACCAAAAGTTGGGGCAAAGTTCATAAACAGGGTTACAGCCAGCACAAACAAGCCCACAACGATCCCCAAAACCGCCAGGATTCTTCCAATGATTTTCTTCATGTTAGGGTGTATGTATCCTCAATTGGTAAGGGAGACGAACCACTGCTGATCATATTGTAGCATGACCCTGGAAAGTCCTTCCCAAAAATCTGCCTGAGAACCATCTAGGCCCCTTCGGAGCCAAAAGCCAATGGCTACGGCGGGGGTAAATGACTCGGCTGCATCATTGGTTTCGTAGAGCGGGAGTTTGTCGGCGAAACGTTCTTCCAGGTAGGCCAAGCCATCAAAGCCCACCTGATCAAATTGCTGCTGGTATCGTTGTTCTTCGGCTTTGCCTTGATGCTTCTCCAACCAGACATAACTTTCGGCCAGGAGGCGAAAAAAGCGAGCAAAAACTTGCTGATAGAGATCTTGCGCCCGCATACCAGCAATCTGACTACTCGGGTCAGGGATCAAATTCTCATAGCCCCATCGCACGATTTCTGGGCGATATGCGTGAAAGGCAGAGCCGGACATGCCAAAAGATTCAAAGATTTGTTCTCCGCCTTGAAAGGCCTGTTTGCCGCCAGCGAGTTGTTCGTATTTGTGGATGTCGTAAAAATCATTGGCGTTGGTGCCAGGATTGACACCTTTGGCTCGCAAATGACCGACTACCGCTTCTGGCAAGCCCGAATAGAGCAGCATGCCTTTCAATCCACCCAAAAACAAGCCCAGCTGCTGATCGTGTACTTCCAAGCCCGGGACCAATTCGCTGAACATATACGGATAGCAATTCATGAGACCATCGGAGTACAAGCGACTGAGTTCCGCTGGACTGAGATCCTTAGGTATAGGTGCAGCAGGAGGTACTGCCGGAGCGGGAGTTTGGACCACAGTCTGTCCACTTTTGCATGCCAGCAGCAGACTTACCAGGAGCAGGGAAAGAAAAGAAAGTGTTGGTTTCATGAGAACATGGGCTAAGAAGATGGAGGCCCAAAATACGCAGCTTGCACCAAAGGATGCAGGAAAACTTCCTCTGGATTCCCTTGGGTAATCACTCGCCCAGCATCTAAGGCCACTACCCGCTGGGCCAGAGAGCGAAGGAGAGAAAGTTGGTGCTCGATGAAAAGTAAAGTCACATGCTGTTCCGCCAGCAAACGGGTCATGAGTTCAATCCAGGTTTGCTGTTCAGCTGGATTAAGTCCGGCGGCAGGTTCATCCAACAGGAGCAAGCGGGGATTTCCGGCTAATGCCCGACCGAGCGCGACCCGTTTCTGCCAGCCATAGGTGAGTTTTCCGGGGAACTGGTTCAAGAAAGGGCTTAGCTCTAGGCTGCTGGCGAGGGCGGTGAGGTCTGTCTGTTCTTTCCCCCCAAATCGTTGCCCAAGTTGGAGGTGCTCCCAGACTGTCAAACTAGGGAAAAGACCAGGTTCTTGGAACGCTTGCCCCATGCCCAATTGGGTGATTTGGTGGCTTTCTAGTCCCAAAAGGGCTTGCCCCGCAAATTGGATACGTCCTGATTGGATGACATGCCTTCCTCCAATGAGATGAAACAAGGTGCTCTTTCCCGCTCCGTTGGGACCGATGACCGCTACACACTCCCCTGGAAATACCTGGAAGGAAACCTCTGTGAGGGCTTGTAAGCCCCCGAAGTGGTGAGAGAGGGTTGAAACATCCAACAGTGGTTCCATTTTCTTACCAGTTGAGGTTGTTTCGACGGGTGAAAATCCCCTGCGGACGAAAGAGCAACACCAGCACGATGAGGGCAAACGCCATCAGCGACTTTCCTTCCACCCAGAGATATACCCCTACTAAATTTTCCCCAGTCCCCAGCAAGAGCCCCCCAATCACGACTCCAGGCAGGTGTTTCATCCCTCCCAACACCGCGGCAGCAAAGCCTTTTAAGAGGGGTTCCCACATCATATTGGGTTCCAGCGTACTCACGGGAGCTACCAGAATCCCTGCGATGGCTCCGACTACTGCACTGATCCCAAAGGCAGCCACCTGCATCCAGCGGTAGGGAATGCCACTGCTTTGAGCGGCTCGGGGATGTTGTTGACTGGCTCGCATGGCCAACCCAAAACGGGTGTATTGCATCAGCACGTATAGCAATCCCATACAACTGATGGCCAACAGAATGCTCACCGCATTGAGCTCTGTCAAGGGCGCTCCCATGACCTCCAGCCACACCCGGTCGGAACGGAGCGGCAAGCCAAAACGGACCGGTTCTGCGCCAAACTTCCAGCCAGCCAGCCCGAACAATAGCAGTTGAACCCCCAAGGTGATCATCAAGGCGCTGAGGTGAGACTGACGTTGATTTCGGACCTGGAGCAAACCCGCCAAGGCAGTTCCTAAGATCATGGCACTGAGGAGACTGATACCAAGCGCAGCCAGAAACGACCAGCCCACACTTTTCCAGACCACAAAACAGACAAAGGTGGTGACCATGGCCATCTCCCCTTGGGCAAAGTTGGCCAGATCAGTGGCTTTATAGGTGAAACTCATCGCCAGCCCCATCAGGGCATACAAACAGCCCAGCACCAGTCCACCGATGATGACTTCTGCAAACATGCCTCAAGTTGGCTCAAATTTTTGATTCTTTCCATTTTCCCTGCCGAAAGATCGCCATGAAGATCACCGCAAAGATGCTTTCGCTGATCAGGATGGTCCAGTACACCCCGGTCGGACCCCAATCAATGAAGACGGCCAAGACATACGCCAGCGGAATTTGGATCAACCAAAAAACGATGAAATTGATCAGAGTCGGGGTGAAGGTGTCTCCTGCGCCATTGATGGCTTGGCTGAGCACCATGCCATAGGCAAACAGGACGTAGCCCGCACTGATGATTTGGAGGCTTTGGATGCCCGCTTGTGCAACTTTTGGCGTAGCTTCAAATAAAGAGATCACCCATTCTGACGTGCCGAAAAAGAAGAGGGAAACCCCTAACAAAAACAACATGGCATAGAAAGCTGCGGTCCAGGCGGACTTGGCGGCTCGTTCTGGTTCTCCTGCTCCCAGGTTTTGTCCCACCAAGGTAGCCGCCGCGTTGGAGAGGCCCCAGGCTGGCAAAAGCGCAAAGATGACCAGGCGAATGCTGATGGTGTAGCCTGCGACGACTTCTTTGCCGAAGGTGGACACAATCCGCATCAGGAAAATCCAACTGGCTGAAGATAGCAGGTACTGTCCCGTAGCACCCGAAGCGACCTTGATCAATTGGAGCATCACCCCCCATTGGGCCTGGAAATGCCGGGCTGCGATCTTGATGAGGCTTTTGCCGTTGAACAAAATGTACAACTGGAAGGCAACGCCGACTCCTCGACCAATGTTGGTCGCGACGGCAGCCCCGGTCACCCCGAGTTTGGGAAATGGACCTAAGCCAAGGATGAGGCAGGGGTCGAGAAAAATGTTGATGACGTTGGCCAGGACCAAGGTGCGCATAGCGATGGCAGCATTGCCTGCGCCTCGAAAAATTCCGTTCAACAAGAAGATGAACATCACGATCCCGTTCCCGCCAAACATGATGCGGGTGTAGTTTTCGCCGATATCGACCACGCTTTCATCGGCTCCCATCAGGCGGAGGATGTCTGCCGCAAACCAAGTACCGGGAATCCCTACGAGGACGGATATCAATAAGGCCAGCAAGATCGCCTGCCCTGCTGCCATAGCAGCGCGTTCAGGCTCCTTCTCCCCTATCCTTCTGGAGACGGTAGCGGTAGCCGCCATTCCGAAGCCCACCGCCAGGGAATACACCAGAAACATCACGGATTCTGTCAAGCCGATGGTTGCAACAGCCTCCGAGCCCAATTGGGCCACAAAGTACGCGTCTACCAAGGCAAAAATGCTCTCCATGACCATTTCCAAAATCATCGGAATGGAAAGCAGGACTAGCGCTCGATTGAGAGAAATGGACGTTAATTCTTCTTCTGTGCCGCGGATTGCGTCCAGAAAAGTTTGCACATATTTTTTCATGAATGACCCCAGTGATTAATGTGTGTAGGAAAAAGGGAGGGGTTCTTCTTGAGGGGGAGGGGGGAAATCAGGTCGTGATACGGATCTTCAGAAGCGAAGTTGGTCTATTGTTTGCCCAATTCAAAGGTAATCTTGCGAAGTTCATCTATCAGAGCCTGACGATCTCGAATGGGGGCCAGGGCTTCAAAAGGAATCGGGTCTCCGACCGTAAGGCGAATTTGACGCCCCATCTTGTTTCGCACTTCATTGAGCAGCATCCCCATTCGCAGGGTTTCGTGGACGTGGCTGGCAATCTGAAATAGGCGGCTATTCCGACCATGAAAAAAGACCGGCACGACAGTCGCTTTGGATTTCTGAATCAACTTGGCCGTGAATCGCTTCCAATCAAGATCCTCCGCTTTGGCAAAAGCACGGGGAGAAGTAGCGACTCCACCAGAAGGGAAAATAGCTACGGCATGCCCTTGGGCGAGCTGTTCTAACGCTTTTTGGCGAGTGGCCAGATTCGTGCGAATGGCACGTTTGGATTCCTGAAAATCGACTGGAAGCAGAAATTCATTCATCCGCTCATCCTGGCGACACAACACCTCATTGACCAAAATGGAAAACTTGGTTCTCACCCGCGCCACGAGATCCCCAAGTATGAGTCCATCTACCACCCCAAAAGGATGATTGGCTATAAAAACCAAGGGCCCTTCAGAGGGGACTTTGGCCAATTGGACCGGATCCAGAACTGGCTCAACTTCTAGCAAAGTGAGCGAGGTACGCCAAATGTCAATGGGAGCTAACTCCATTGCCTGCAGTTGATCGTAGCGTTGTTGAATTTTTTTTCGGCCAGTGGCCAGTTCAAGCGCTCCAATCAATTTTCGCCTGAGCTTTGGATCATAAGACGATACATAGGTCAGGGGAGAAGGAACCTGGTTCATATCAAACAGCTAACAGTCTGAGAGTTGTACTCTTGATACGAGTCAAAATAAAGAATGATCAGGACCAGCAAAATTCTTTCGAAAAATGCTGAAAAAAGACTGTTCTCCCAAATCCTGTTTCTGGAAACGGAACTAGCTGGCTGCTTTGGTGGGAAGGAAAATTCGGACGCTGGTGCCCAAGGGACCACTATTGGCGATTTCGATGGTTCCCCCGTACCGCTCAACAATTTTTTTGGAAATGGCGAGTCCCAAACCTGTGCCTTCAAATTGGTCGATGCTATGTAGCCGACTGAATAATTCAAACGCTTTGTCTTGGTAAAAAGCTGGAATGCCTACCCCATTGTCCCGGATGAATAATACGATACCCGCTTGATTGCTTTCTCCGCTGACGCAAACTTCAGGTTGGTCGGACTGATTGTAGATAAAGCCATTGGAGATCAATTGAGCGAAAAGAATTCTGGCAAAGGAGACTTCCATGCTGATATTGGGCAACTCCTCAACTTGCAGCCGATACGGGCGATCGTCATGTTTTTCTTGCCATTGGGTGAACCAATGGAGGAGCAGGTCTGGCAAGTTGACTTCCAATAAGGTATCAGGCAGCGGAGCTTGACTGACTTCCGTGAATTGCAGCAAATCCCGGAGCAGTTGCTCCATCCGAAAGCTGTTGTCCTGGGCAAAAGCCAAAAATTCTCTCAGCTCAGATTCGGCGTCCCGAGGAAGTTTTCGGTCGATCAATCCCAGAAAACTATGAATGTTTCGCAAGGGAGTTTTCAATTGATGAGATGCCGCGATGGTGAACTGTTCCAAGTCTGATTTGATGGCTTCGGCTTCGGTCTGTTTTTGTTGAGCAGTTTGGAGCAAACGTTGGCTTTCGACGGCGTGGCGTTTTTCCGTTTCTCCGAAGTACACCATCAAAATGACGAGCGAAATGAAATTGATGAAGAAAGTAACCGGATAGGTCCAGCTATTTACCTGCTCCAATAACAGAGGCTCAAACTGATACAGATATGCCTCAGAGGTGGCAAAGCCTACTACCAGTAAGCATAAGAGGAACATTCGATGTTTCCAGGTCCCGAACATCAGGACGACTCCTACCCCAATAGCGAGATAGGTCATGTAGCCACCGGAACCTCTGCCAAACAAGACAACCAAAGCCGTCACCAGGCCAATGAAGCTGGCCACCAATATCCACCTTCCGAGCAAAAAATGCTGACGGGCATTCATCCAAAACGTGAACAAAATGACGCACAGCATGAAAAAACCAATGGCAGCGCCTTCAAGCTGATTCTGAAATAAGCTCAAGAGGCTCATGAGGCCGATCAGGGGCAGCGTACCCGCCACCAACCGATTGGTCAAAATGATCCTTCTCTGTTCAGGATAAGGGATGTCCTCATGGACGCCGACTCGTTCTAGCCGACGCAGAAAAGAAGTGCAAATACGCCAGAGCTTGGAAAGCAGGGAAAGAGGAGTCGTGCGGGAAGACATATTGTCTGAGCCGTCAAAAAAGATTGTGTACAGTCAATGTCATCTGGTTGTTTGTTGCTAACCAGCCAAGGCAATGGTTGTTTTCATTGAGTTCGCGGTAGTCTCCAATGCTTTGGCAGGTTTCATGTCTCGCAACTCCTGATTGAATGGCTCTGCCCGTAGAGGGCCGTCATACCCAATCTGAGCAAGGGCTTCCATAAAAGCCTTCAGATCAATGATGCCACTGGCCATAGGTAATTGTCGTTGCCCATCGACTTGCTCATCTCTGGTGCGACCGGCCGTAGCGTCATTGAGATCAACCGCGACGATTTGTTCAGGGTTGAGTTGGAGCAATTCATCTATGGTGTCCTCCGCACAGTACCAGTGAAAACTGTCCAGGATCAAACCGACATTGGGCACATTGATGCCATGGATCAATTGCAGACATTCTTGCATCGTCCGAATAAAAGGGAATCGACTCCGAGACATCAACGTTTTGGGAGCGACGTATTCCAAGCCGAAGCGGATGTTGTATAGTTGGAGGGTCTGCGCAACTTTTCGCAGGCGCTCGGTATGTTGCAGGAGATTCGGAACATAGCTCAGGCTGGGATGGGTGGGCATGATCCAGGTTCCCATGCGGGTAATCCCAAATTCATTCAGAATCTCCGCCTTTTCTGGGAGGGCCGCTATGCCTTTCTCAAAGGTGTCCTTGTCTTTGCGGAAATCGAGGGGCAAACCAGAGGCTCCCCACTTGAGTCCCAACTTTTCCTTCTTTTTGCGAAACTTCTTCCGATCCTTTTCTGAGAGATCCAACAATTGGTCCGCCTCTATGGAAATCGCTTCGAATCCATGGGTTTCGGCCGCTTCCAACAACTCAAATGGGGAAAGGCTCACCCCGATATTGCCCCCTTTCAAGGACAAATAATAAGCGGGGTTTTTGGGCATGGCATGGGCCAGGAGTGGCAATCCAGCGACAATCCCTGTTCCTGCTAGCAAGCTTTGTCCCAAAAAAGTTCTTCGATCGGTCATGTGAAAAGGATTTGATTCAAGAGGAAAGGTAAAAAAAGTTGGGGAATATTATCTTTGTAAAAAAGATCCGCATGGCCCAATCGTTACCTGTTCTCTCCCATGTCCAAGCTGGTGTTCAACTGAATGACCGTCCAATCCGAGTGCTCCAATTCGGAGAAGGAAATTTCCTGAGAGCATTTGTTGACTGGATGATTCATCGGATGAATGCGGCTACAGATTTCCGGAGCGGAGTGGCGGTGGTTCAGCCGATTCCCTTTGGCAGGGTGAGCGACTTGATGCAGCAAGATGGGCTTTATCATGTCTTGATTCGAGGGCTTGAAAACGGTGAGCCAATCGAGCGAGTGGAGCGCATTGATGTTTTGCAACAAGGCATCAATCCTTATGAAGATTATGCGGGTTTGTTGGCCATTGCCGCTTCCAAGGAGCTGCAATTTGTGGTGTCGAATACCACGGAAGCCGGCATTGTCTATCAATCGGAGCCGCAACCTGCTCCTGGGATTTCCCCTGAGAGTTTTCCCGCCAAAGTTTGTGCCTTGCTCCATCATCGGTATGTGGAACTGGGCAAGAAAGAAGCACCAGGTTTGATCTTTTTGCCATGCGAGTTGATTGAG
>JBCCCJ010000104.1:0-9318 GCA_039033615.1 Bacteroidota bacterium | reverse complement strand
TTGAGTTTCAACAACTCAAAAATACAACTTCACAGAGTTATGAGGTAGGAAAGTGGGTTCTCAGATCCTGGGACAACCAGTTCGGTCTGCTGGTCTATTTGTGCAACCATCTGCTGATGCAATGGAGTTGCCCGTAGCGGCACGGTCCTCTACCAGCCTGTTGGATAGCACGGTCTTGGAGGCTTGGGATGTAGATGAAGCAAATTGGGTCCTTGTCAGGAGAAATGAATTTCTCTATGATTCCGCAGATTCTTTGGTTCAGTACACCTTGCTCGAATGGGACGAAACTCTGAATCAATTGGCGAATAGCCAACAAATGACTTATACCCTGGATGCTGATGGGCAACTGATAGAACGGGTTTCTCTTCTCTGGAGGGAAGGGCAGCAACAATGGGAACCCTTTTTTCGCACGCAACTTGGCTACGATTCAGTTGGTAGGCAAATTCAGCAAATCATTTCTGTATGGGATGAGTTCCCAAGTGATTGGATCAATCGAGAGAAAAGAGATTGGACCTACAACGGAGCCGGGGAGCTTGTGGAAGACTTTTCCTATGAATGGGATGAGCACTCAGGAGAATGGCAGCCAGATGAAAGGAATGTCTATACCTATACTGGTGGGGGCCAGCTAGCTGCCTTGGATCACCAACATTGGGAATCCAATCTGTGGGCCAATAATTGGCGAATCATTCATAGCTATGATGCCAATGGAAGAGAGATTGAACGGCTTGTTCGGACTTGGCACTCCAATGGGAATCAGTGGCAGAATAAGCAGAAGGAAGAAAAGGCCTATGATGGGAATGGGAATATGATAGAACAAGTCATCTATGAATGGGAGGTGAATCTGGCGGATTGGATCGGTCAGGAGAAGAAGGAATTTGCGTTCAATGCCAACGACCTGCTTACTCAAACAGATGAATATGAATGGGCTACCGCCCTCTCTGACTGGAAACTGATCAGCCAGGAAATACATGGGTACGATGGAGCCGACCAAAAAATCTTGTTTCAAAGATTTGGTCAATATCCCGGAACCGAGGACTGGCTGATGACCAGCCAAGAGCAGTACACCTACAATGGCCTGGGAGACCCTTTACAAGACATATTGTGGTACTGGGACCCTATAGGCGACAGTTTGCGACTGGCAGCAAGATGGACCTATTACTATTCCCCGGGAACGGCAAACAGTCTGGAAAACCACGCATTACCCGACTTGAATGTTTACCCCAATCCTACTACAGGGAAAGTATGGATACAACTCCCATCAGGTCCTCAATCAAGCACTGTGCAATTGCTAGATGGGCAAGGACGCTTACTTGGCCAGTGGAAGGCCGTGGGAGAATGGAGGTTGGATCTCCATCCCTATCCGCCGGGTATATATCATGTTCAGGTGAAGCACGAAGACAAGCAAGCGAGTGCGAAATTGATGTTAAGATAGGTTCTATGGTTGGGGAACTGGTCAATTAGGAAACTAGGGAACCAATAAAGAGAAGACAGATGTCAGAACGCGTTGCTGTCAGAAGTCAGATTTCTTACCTAATCAACCAATTCACCAGTAAACCAATTCAACCACCAAAACGCGACGGTCTCTTTCGAGGCGGTCGCGTTTTTTGATGTAAAAAATCTTGGCACAATGAGCTAAGAGTGAGTCGTTACCCACAAAAGTCATTGATTGCCCCAAGAGAACATATTAATTTTTTGCCATTCAAAACAAAAGGACATCTGACCTATGACTCTTTCCTCACCTACCTATTCCAATCGCCAACTCACTGCGCTGTTAGTCCTGCGTATGCTGATTGGTTGGCACCTCCTATACGAGGGGATCACCAAATTGTGGAACCCCAATTGGTCTGCCGCTGGCTACCTGAATGATTCGGGGGGCCTATTCAAAGGCATGTTTGAAGCCATGGCGAGCAGCCCCGGTCTCATGGAAGTAGTGAATTTCCTCAACGTATGGGGCTTGATTTTCATTGGCCTGGGCTTATTGTTGGGGGTTGCGAGCCGCTGGGCAACCATTGCCGGAATTGCCCTGCTCGGTCTCTATTTCCTGTCTCATCCACCACTCATCGGACTGAAGTACGCCCTGCCAAGCGAAGGCAGCTACCTCTGGGTGAACAAAAATCTGATTGAGATTGTCGCTCTGGTGGTATTGCTGCTCTTTCCGACCAGCCAAATTGTGGGCCTGGACCGCTTCCTCCGTCGTAATCGCGCTGAGACTTCCGCAGTTGAAGCAGAAGCTATCCAAGAGAAGATGCATGCCTAATGGAGCGATTCTTTATCTATTTCTTCCCTCACTGATGAGAAAAGGAATGCCTGAAGCCACCGTTTTCAGAAAGCCGCTGGGCGTTGTACGATCCTCGCTTTTCTCCCCTTCCTTCCCATCCTTCAACCACAATCACTCATGTCAGATCAATCATATTCCAACCAAGCAGAAAAAGGGGGCATTCCCCGTCGCGACTTATTGAAAGGATTGGTGGGCCTCCCCTTTCTGGGATTGTTTGGGGCCGGAGCCGTCGCGCAAAGCAGCTACGACAACCAACTGCAAGAGCAAATCCTCAAAGAACTGAACATTGAGGCGGCGGTACCTCCTTTGCCAGATCTATCGGGAGATCCCATTCGGATCGGCATCATCGGCTATGGCATCCGAGGCAAGCAATTATTAAAGGCACTGGGATTTGTGACCGAGGAATGGAAAGAAAACATGTCCGCAGCGGCGGCCAAAAACAGCAATGACAAGCGCTACGAGACCTTCATGGATCAGGTCAACAACAGCAACCTGAACGTGCGCATCACGGGCGTGTGTGATCTGTTTGATGTCCGGGCAGGAGAAGCCATCCAGGCGGGAACCGATAGCAAGGGTGCTCCCAAACGCTTTCGGACCTACGAAGAAATGCTGGCCAGCCCGGACATTGACGCGGTGGTGATTGCCACCCCGGATCATTGGCACGCACCCATTTCTATCGCTGCGGCTTACGCTGGCAAACACGTCTACGTCGAAAAGTGCATGACCCATAAATTTGGGGAGACTTTCGCGCTGCGGCAGGCGGTCCACGATTCAGGCATCATCTTTCAGGTAGGCCACCAGCACCGCCAAACCCAGAGCTTTCTTACGGCCATGGACGTGGTGAAAAAGAATGTTCTTGGACATGTCTCCCTCATCCAAGCCAACACCAATCGCAACTCTGACAACGGAGCCTGGCAATACAACATCCACGAGCAAGCGAATCCTAGCACCATTGATTGGCAGCAGTTTCTGGGGAATGCGCCCCAGATTCCCTTCAATGCGGAACACTTTTTTCGCTGGCGCAAATGGTGGCCTTACGGAACGGGCTTGGCAGGAGACCTCCTGACCCATGACTATGATCGGATTAATTGTCTGCTGAAAATGGGTATTCCCGATGCGGTGATTTCCTCCGGGGGCATTTATACCCACCGCGATGGCCGGGACGTACCCGACGTCTGGCAGGTGGTCATGGAATACCCCAATTACACCACCGGGACCAGCCAAGAGTCCGGAAAAGAGAAGGGCTTGACCTTCATGTACTCTTCGACTTTGGGGAATCAGTACAGCCGGGACACCCTACTGATGGGCCACGATGCAACCATGCTATTGGGCAATACCCTCTTTGTCTATCCTGATCCGCGCTCGACCCGCTATCAGGAGATGTTGAAAGACAAGCTGGTTCAGCCAGATGTGCCACTCTATGGATACAATCCCGCTTCGAAAGGAGGGGATGGGATTACCTCAGCGACTGCTGCGTATTTCGCCAACAAAGGTCTCCTGTACACCTACCGCAATGGCAAACGAGTGGATTCCACGCACCTGCACATGCGGGAATGGTTGGCAGCGATCCGGCAAAACAAACCAGAATTGGTGAGCTGTGGCATCGAAGAAGGCTTCCAGGAAGCGGTCTCTGCCCTGATGGCCTGTGCCTCCTACAAATTGGGTCGCAAGATCGAATGGAACCATGACACCCAGCAACTCAAGAATGTGAGCGAAGCCGAACTGGAAGAAGTGGGTATGGCGTAAACGGGGTTCAGGGTTCTGATTTAGACTTGAATGAACCGATTCCTTTTCCCCGAGTCCCTTTAACATCAACCTCAGGGGGCAGAAATTTTCTGGCCCCTATGATTCACCTTCTTATGCGTTATCTGTTCGTATTGAGTGCAGCCTTCCTGGCTTGCCAGGGGGCGAATTATGAGCCGATAGAATTGAGTGGCCCGGCCCAGGGCTCCTCTTACCGGATTGTGTATGATGCAGCACAAGCAGATCCCCTGCAATCTGCCGTTGACTCCATCTTTCAGAAGGTCAATGAAGCCCTCTCGACCTATCACGAAGGTTCGTTGATCCTGCAGTTCAATGCAGAAGCTGAACTCGCCACCGACAATGCCTTGTTCATCGAAATGGTGAGTCGATCCCGGGACATCGCGACCCTGACCGAAGGAGCGTTTGATCCGACAGTCATGCCGCTGGTTCGGGCCTGGGGATTTGGGCCAGACAATGCCTTGGTACCCAAGATCGACAACTTGGATTCGCTCCGCCAATTCGTCGGGATGGCGCAAATAGAGCAAGAGGAAGGAAGGGAGAGCCATATCTTTCGGAAGAGACAGTCTGGGGTACAATTGGATTTCAACGCCATTGCACAGGGCTATACCGTTGATCTATTGGGGAGAATATTGGAAGCGCGTGGGTTGGATAATTACTTTGTTGAGGTAGGCGGAGAGATTCTGACCAAAGGAGAAAACCCCCAAGGCAAAGCCTGGACCATTGGGATTGAAAAACCCATTGACATTGCTGGGATCAGCGAATTGGCTACCCTGGTGCGTGTGTCTGATCAAGCGGTAGCGACTTCCGGGAATTATCGAAAATTCTATGAAAAAGACGGGATTCGCTATTCCCATACCATTGACCCTGCAACGGGCAGGCCCGTACAGCACAGCCTATTGAGTACCACGGTTCTCGCTTCAGATTGTGCCACCGCAGATGCCTTCGCTACTGCTTTCATGGTGATGGGACTCGAAAAAGCTCAGGCGTTTTTGGCCAAGCATCCCGAATTGGAACTAGAAGCCTATTTCATCCTGGGACTGGCCCCAGGGAATTATGACTTTGTGGCTACCAATGGGATGGAAGAGCGCTTGTTATCAGCGGAGGAGTAAGGGGAAGGGGCAGTGATGATAAAAAGGTGTCGGATTTCGTCTAACTTTCCACTCCCCCCAATCCCACTCCTATGCCTGAATCTGTTTCTGTACAATTGCCCTTCAAGAATAGCTTTGCTTTCTTGATTGGGAACGACGAATACCTGCACGTAGCCAAATTGTCTACCGCCGTCCAAGATGCCCGGGATATCAAGGAATTGTTGGAGCAGGAGCATCAGTACCAAGTGGAATTCTTTCAGGACACCACGCAGGCTGATTTGCGGGCAGTTTTCGCCCGAATGGAAGAAGTCATCACCGAGGAGGATCGGGTCATTTTTTACTACGCCGGGCATGGGATTGCTTTTGAAAGCGAAACCAATCCCCAAGGCTACCTGGTACCAGTAGACGCCGAAAAAGAAGGCCGGGAAAAATTGGTTTCCATGGATGAATTGCACGATTGCTTGCGCAGTTTGCCTTGTAAACATGGCTTGTTGATCCTTGATTGTTGCTTCGCAGGCTCTTTTCAATGGTCCAGTGGGTTTCGATCACTGGAATTGAAAGGCGAAAAGGAAGATATCTCTGAAGAACGCTTTCGGCGTTTCGTAACACATAACGCCTGGCAAGTCCTGACTTCTTCCGCACACGATCAGGTGGCGCTGGATGCCATGCCGGCCGGCCTGATCGGGACTCGAGAAAATCCGCTGGCAAAATTTTCTGATGCCGAAACCACCAACTCTCCTTTTGCCGCTGCGATCAAACAAGCCATCCAAGGGGCAGGACAGGCCGATGTGGCCCACCATACGCAAGGGGACGGCGTAGTTACCTTCTCAGAGTTGTTTTTGTTCATCCGAAACTTTGTAGAGCACGCCTCATTGGATAGCATCGGGCGAAGGCAAACCCCTTCCCGATTTACCCTGACCAGCCATGATACCAAAGGAGAATTCATCTTCTTGCCTCAAGGGCATCGACTGAACCTCCCCAAGGCTCCTGACCACAATCCCTATCTGGGCCTACATCCCTACAATGTGCCCGGTCAGGAGGCTCCCACCTTTGCAGGTCGGAGTGATGCGATCAAGGAGTTGATGCAGCTCTTGGATCAAACTTCTCTGCTGGTGATTACCGCTCCTTCTGGACAAGGCAAATCCTCTGTAGTCAAGGCTGGATTGCTGCCCGAGCTTCAAAACAAAGCGGCGTATCAAGCGGCACCCATGCACCTATTTCGGCCTGGAAATAAGCAATGGGAAGATTGGGGGCCGTTACAGGACCTGAATCCAGCCGAGCCAGCTCTGGTATTGATCGATCAATACGAAGAGATGTTCACCGAAGCGGAGGAAGCAGCAACCGAAATGGAGGAAATCTTGCTGGGATTGATCCGAAACCTTCAAGACCACGAGGGAAAAATGGGCAAACCTGCTCCTTTAAAACTCCTGCTGACCATTCGCTCGGACTTTGAATGGCAACTGCAAACTTCTGCCTTCGGACAGGCCTTTTGGAAAGAGGCCGAAGTACTACGGTTCTTGTATCGCTTGCCTCCCATGAATCGGGAAGAACTGCGCGAAGTGATGCTCAGACCCGCCTGGAGCATCACCTATGATTTTGAGTCAGATGCGTTGGTGGACCAAATTCTGGATGAAGTTCAGTATGCGCCGGGAGCCTTGCCCTTATTGTCCTTTACGTTGCACAAGCTCTATGAGCACCGAAACCATGATCAACGCCTGTTTACCCAGCATGCCTATTCGGAGGTGCTAAAGGGCGTCGGAGGAGCGCTCAGTGCCCATGCCGATGAGGTGTATGCGTTGAAATTGCCAGAACCATTCGATCCAGATCAGCTCCTGCATCAACTATTGAAAGAAGTACAGGCGGATATCCTTGCCCATCAGGACCTGATGAAGAAACTGATTCTCCGCATGGTGCGGCTCAATGATGGGAGTTACTCTCGCCGCCGAATCTATCGCAATCTTTGGAACGAAAAGACCAGGAAGCGGAATTTGGATGAATTGAATTTCCCGGATCATCTGGACGAAACGGTAGAGCGGGTGCTGGCGATTTTGGTGGAGCAGCAAATCATCGTCGCTAATACCGATAAGCAGGGCAATTATGTGGAGCCGATTCACGATTCTCTGATCAATTTTTGGCCTCGTTGTCTGCAATGGATTCAAGAGATGGGCCGGGACAAGCTGGTATTGCAGCGGGATTTGTGGAAGGGGGTACGGGAAAACCATCAATGGAAGCCGGAGATCGTCTATGGTGCCCAACCCCAAGAGCCTTTGTGGGACAATCACCCCAAACTCCAGCAGGTACAAATCGCCGTATGTGACCCCAAAGATCGCTGGTTGTGTAAAAAGGGCTGGGCGGATTCCAGCATTGCAGACTATGCGTTCCTCCTGTTTGGAGAAGCGCCAACCCAAGATCAACTGGCCCTCCTCGGTCGCTTTGAACCCTATCATTGGACCGAAGAAGAACAAAGGCTATGGGGAGATCCAGAAACCGCGGGCTACAGCCAACGCTGGGTAAGCGATGAAGCGCTTTTCCAACGAATACAAGGACAGATGGATGCTTGGCTGAATGAGTATGAAGTAGCCTTTGTGAGGAAAAGCTTCAGAGCCCAAAGATCTGCGTTAGAACAAGCCATTGCCGAGAAAATCAAAGCCAAAGAATTGCAACGCTTGGCGGAAGAACGGGAGCAGGAAGTTCGGAACATGGCCCAAAAAATGGGCGCGCAAATGCAGGCATTTAAGAAAAATTTTCAGCAACAGAGTCGGATTGCTTTGTACAATATTCAGGCGGGCGTGCTTCCAAAACTGTTTCTCATCGTGGTGGGAATTGATGAGTATTCTCAAGAGCTTCCTAAGTTGGGAGGATGTATCAATGATGTGTCAGACGTTGCCAACTCGTTTCGGACCCAGAAGGGAAAGTTATTTGAGGAGGTCCATTGTGTTCAACTAACCGATGAAAAAGCTACGAAGGCTACGATCTTGGAAGCGGTACAGGAAGCCCAAATGAAGGCTTCTCCCTTAGACTATGTGCTTCTCTATTTCAGCGGACATGGAATGTCCTATCAGGCAGAAGGCGGAGGCGAGACAAAAACCGTTGGGGCATTTCTCCCCTACGATACGGAGCTGTCTTCAGAAAAAGGAAGGGTAGGATTTGGGGCATATGCGCCAGCTTCTTCCTTGACCGGAGAAGAATTGTGTGAGGAGCTATTCGCCTTTTCTTCCAAAGTAATCCTGGTGTTGGACATCGTGGGAGGGGGGGAATTTCTGGCGCCTTTGGTCAAGGCAAACCAATCAGATGATCCGAACCGGATCTCCCACAATGTCTTTGGCCTCAGTGCCTGTAGCCCTGGTGAAATGTCGTACGAAAGGAAGCTTGAAGATAAAATGAGAGGCGTGTTTTCTTATGCCTTTACCAGAAGTTTTCGGACCAAAGAGGCTGATTTGGATGGCAATGGAGTCCTGTATCTGGATGAGTTGTACCGCTATACCCATGAATTTGTCCGGCAGCGAGTTGAGAAACAACATGTATTTGCCATTGCCCCCGGTACGATGAGCAATATTCCGCTCATTCAACTGGGGGATCAGTTTGCATTTCCGAAAGCTGAGATTGCACTTAGTGGGCATATCGAAGATGATGCAGTCATTGAAGGCATCATGGCTACTTATCTGCCTCGTTTGCCTCAGAAGCTTCAAGCGCAACATGCCTCGGATTTTGGTCGGTTGGGATTTGAAAAGTATTTGAATGTATCACCCACAAGATAATCTACTCCTATGCCTTTCTCCTTTAGTACGGACGGTGAAATGAATCTCGTAGATGAGCAAATGGATTGGGTCCAAGTATTGACTTATATCGCTGCCAAACGAACTCAGACCCAGGAATTTCAGCAGTTGGCTGAGAAAATACGCAGCAACCCGCAACATACCTTTCAGGCCGAGTTGAAAAAACTAGAGATACTTTATGACTTTACGCCTATCCGGGAGATAGGAGAGGAATCTCATTGACCCTTGACCACAAACAGCAACAGCCGCCTCCCAAGGAAGACGGCTGCCCGATAAAGGAAAAAAACAAATTTTTAGCTCGCTGGAGCTTGGTGTACCACTCGCTGAGGAAATGGAATCTCGATCCCTACCTGGTCCAAAGCGATTTTGGATTTTTCGTAGATGCCGAAATACACATCCCAATAGTCTGCGG
>JBCCCJ010000103.1:0-9326 GCA_039033615.1 Bacteroidota bacterium | reverse complement strand
CTCAAAGCGGTTAGGTCTTGGGTGCGCCACTCGCCTCCGGCGAGCGTGAGCGGCTGAAGGCTTGTTTGTGCTCATGTGGGAAAGGGGCGGCTGGAAGTGGCGCATAGCGAGGCCGGAACACGCGACCCCCGATGACGCTTTCGCGGCGGCGGGGGGCACGCCCAAAACGGGAGGAGGAAATTGCTCGGGGAGCTAGAAGGTGGGAAGCGGCCTGGAAGTCCGCTGTACGATGGAAGCATTTTAGTGGCTGGAAGACCGCTGTACATTGGGGGGAACTTTTTCCTTCATTTTGTAATTGAGTGGGAAACTCTCACCTTCGCGGGGGAATCGCTTATTGTTGCTTATGGATGTACAAGCTTTGATTGAACTGTTGCGGGAATTGATTGCGACCCAATCGTTCAGTCGAGAGGAAGCAGGGACCGCCGAAATTCTGGCGAATTTTCTGACGCAGCGAGGGGCTAGCGTTCAGCGGCAGGATCACAATGTGTGGGCTTGGGCGGCTCCTCGAAATCCAGCTCTGCCTACCATTCTCCTCAATTCGCATCACGATACGGTCAAGCCGGTATCTGGTTGGGAGCGCGATCCCTTTTCGCCTACGATAGAGGGGGATCAGCTCTTTGGCCTGGGCAGCAATGATGCGGGAGGGCCGCTGGTGAGTTTGATCGGGACTTTTTTGCATTTCGCCAATCAGCCGGAATTGCCTTGGAATCTGGTGCTGGCGGCTACAGCAGAAGAAGAAATCTCTGGCAAAAACGGCATCGCCTCGATCTTGCCGGAGTTGGGGGCAATTGATCTGGGCATCATCGGCGAACCTACGGAAATGCATCTCGCAGTCGCGGAAAAAGGCCTGATGGTCCTTGACTGCGTGGCGCATGGCAAAGCCGGACACGCTGCCCGCGAAGAAGGCATCAACTCGATTTACGAGGCGCTGCAAGACATCGAATGGTTTCGCAGCTTTCAGTTTCCAGAGGTTTCTGAGCTGTTGGGACCAGTAAAAATGACCGTTTCGCAGATTGAAGCGGGAACTCAGCACAATGTGGTTCCCGACCAATGCCGGATGGTGGTGGATGTCCGCACCAATGAATGGTACAGCAACCAAGCGGCCTTTGCACTGATCGACCAGCACACGCAATGTGAGGTCAAGCCCCGTTCCTTTCGGTTGAATTCTTCTCGCTTACCGTTGGATCATCCAGTGGTAGTGCGAGGAAAAGCATTGGGTCGAAAAACCTTTGGTTCTCCGACCCTATCTGATCAGGCCTTGATCCCTTATCCGACCTTGAAGATCGGTCCAGGCGATTCGGCGCGCTCCCACACGGCTGGCGAATACATTCGACTCTCTGAGTTACAGGAAGCAGTGCCGCTGTATGTGCAGTTGTTGGAGGGCTTGGAGTTGGGGTAGGCTATCCCACGCCCAAGGGACTGAATACGCCCCACAGCACCAAGACCAACGCCAACAATACCACGGTCAAGACCACATCTGAATTCCAGGTGAAGGGACCGTTTTTTTGCTTCTTTTGGAAGGTTACCAATTCCAGCGCCTCGGCGGACTGCGGTTCGCCCATTTTGCTTACGGCCATCAACACCGCGGCACAAATCAGAAAGAGGAAGAGCGCGAAATGCAGGAAATTGATGCTGAGAAAGGTATCCAAAAAACTTCCGCTGGCGACGGTGATCGTTTCGTTGTTGCTCATGAATTCCAAGGCCAAACGGGCGATGCCGATGCCAAAACCTGACCAGAGGGTAACAATCGCGCCCCGGGCGTTGATCCAAGGAAAGAACAGACCGAGGAGGAATACCGCTGCGATGGGTGGGGAAATGTAGGCTTGGATGCTTTGGAGGTAGTGGAAAATGCCGCCGCCCATGAGGGCATTCATGAAGGGAATCCAGCCCAAGCTCAAGATGACCAGCACCACGGTGGCGATTCGCCCAAAACGGACCAGGGATTTTTCGGAAGCCTCAGGCCGAAATTTCTGGTAAAAGTCAATCGTGAGCAGGGTCGAACTAGAGTTGAAAGCCGAAGAAAGCGAGCTCATCAAAGCCGCCAACAAGCCTGCAATGGCGAGACCGCGCAAGCCCGAGGGCAAAAAGCTCGAAATCAGGGTCGGTAGCGCCTGATCTGCATTGGCGAGGGAAAAGCTGATTTCTCCTTTTTGGAGCAGCGCGTAGGCAATGACCCCTGGCAGGAAAAAGAGGAACACTGGCAGCAATTTCAGGTAGCCAGCAAACAAAGCGCCTTTGCGGGCATTGCTAACGTCTTTGGCGGAAAGGGCGCGTTGCACGATGTACTGATCGGTACACCAATACCAAATCCCCAGAATGGGCGCACCAAATAGCATCCCCGTCCAGGGATATTCGCTATCACTCATCGGTCGCCAAAGGTTGAAGAAACGATCCACCGGAGGATTGCCTTCGCTTTGGGCGGCCAGAGAAATGGTCTGGATCATTTCGTCCCAGCCCCCCAATTGGTACAATCCAAAGAGGGTCACCACCGCCGTTCCCAGCAGCAGAATGAACGCCTGCACCATGTCGGTGTAAATCACTGCTTTCAAGCCGCCGAGAACCGTGTAAAAGCCTGTCGCAACCACGGTGATGATGGCTCCCGTCCAGAAGGGAATGCCCAGCACTTCGAAGACCAAGGCTCCCGCGAAAATGATGAGGGAGATTTTGGTGATGATGTAGGCAAGTACCGAGACGATGGATAAATAGTTTCGGCAGGCGCTGGAATAGCGTTTTTCCAAGAATTCGGGCATGGTGAAGACTCCTGTTCGGAGGTAGAAGGGCACAAACACCCAGCCGAAGAGAATCAGCACCAAGGCCGCCAGGATTTCAAAGTTGGCCATGGGCATATTGGCTCGGGCTCCTGCACCAGAAACGCCGAGGATGATTTGCAATGAGGGAAGCGCCAATCACCAACCAGCCTTGGTTTTTGCCAGCCAAAAAATAGTCGATGGAGGAAAAGGTGGTGTTCTTTTTCCCTTCGGAGGCCCACTTGGCAATCCACAGAATGAAGCCAAAGTAGAGGGCAATGATGAGTAGATCCAGATAGTCCATACAGAAAGCGAGAAGAGGGAGGCCGGGTAAGTAGGCGAGTTCTGATTGGGTACGCCCGCTTTCGCCCTCGGTACAAGGGATATGAAAATATGCGAAAAGTGAGGCTGACAATCAGCCTCACCGTGAATTCATGGAAGAAAAAGACTTACCAGGCATGCAAGCCCAGGAGTTTTTTGCCGAGTTCGCTCAGATTAGCTTGCTCGTATTTGGTTTGTTCCCAATTGCGGGGATCGCCCGGAAACGCATAGCCTTCGGGGGCGATCCGATCTTTCCAGGAGTTGACCCGCCAATCTTTCAGGGAGGCGTCATTTTCTTGAGCGGGCATCATGGAGATATATTGGGCGATGCGCACCTGGTCGCCGGAGTGATTGGGACGAATACCGTGGGGTTGAGAGCTGTTGAAAATGAGCAGATCACCAGCTTCCATCGGTACCTTGACGAGCTTGTCCTCTAGCCCGCTTATGTCTGGTTGGAAATGGTCCCGATCTTCTGGTTGGGTCAATTTCCAGCTGTCGTAGTTGCGGTACAACCAGGGAATGCACTGAAAGCCGCCCATGTTTTCGTCGGTTTGATCGGCTAGGGCGAGTACTCCTTGGACCTGCTGAGGCTTGGTTTCGGGATCGTAGTCCCAATGGATGAACCCTTTGTACTCGTGGCCAGGACGCATCGGAAAATTCAGGTTGGCGCGGTCGATGGTTACCCACAGCTTTTCCGTGCCCCAGATGTCCACAAAGGCATCATACACCCGCTGAGTCTGGCGATTGTCCCAAAGGTGCTGGTGATTGTAGACCTCCACCATGCCCGTTCCTGCCAGTTCTTTCATTTTCATTTCTGCGCGGGGGGCGGTGTACCAACTTTCCTGATTCTGCGGATCTTTTTCTTCGAACTCCCACAAGAATTCAGCCGTAGCGGTGGCTTGCTCTCTGGGAACCGCCTGCTTGATGACGATGTAGCCATTGTGGCGCCAGAATTCCCATTCTTCCATGCTTAGGACCCGCAGGTTCTCGGGAGTGGCTTCGGTGCGGAGACGGAAATCACTGCTTTTGGCGGTGGAAGGATTGCCGGGAATGTCTTTGTGCTGATTGTTCGGCACCATGGTTTCGCGAGTCGGATTCATTGCAAAAGAGATTGAGGATGAATGGGTTCGAAGAAGCAAGGCCAGGGTTGACCACTGCATTCTTCTGACAACGATTCAAAGGTCAGGCTTTTGATTCAGAAAAATTTGACAAAAGTTAGCCACAACTTGTACAATATTGATTTTCTGAGGAGATTCTGCTTCCTTCTGAACCAATTCTGTGAAAGAATCATGAAAATCCAATTTGAAAATCTCTCTGACCGGACGGATCGCTCTTTCTCGACCATGTTCAATCCCAACCTGAGCGACCTCTTCTTTTGGCACTTTCACCCAGAATATGAATTGGTGTATATCGCGGGAGCTAGCGGAACTCGCCACGTAGGAGATCACATTTCGACCTATCAGGACAGTGATTTGGTCTTGATTGGCTCGAATATTCCCCACCTCAATTTCGATTATGGAGTACAAACGGAATATCAAAAAGTAGTGGTGCACCTGAAGCGATCCTTTGTGGATCAACACCTCCATGCAACTCCAGAATTAGCGGGAATTCAGCATCTATTCCTCCAGGCCCAACGGGGCATCGCCTTTTCGGGAGCAATCAAAGAGAAAGTCGGACAGCAATTGTTTGCGTTGGAAGGGATGCCGCCCTTTCAGCAATACCTGCACCTGATGGTTCTCTTGCAAGAATTGGCGGAAGCGGAATCCGTGGAATGGCTCCATCCCACTCCTTACGAGAATCAATACAGTGCCCGGGAGCAGGCTCGTCTGCGAGACATTTATGCCTTTGTGGATCAACAATACCACCGCAAGATCGAGCTCCAGGAAGTGGCCGATCTCAGCCACCTCACCAAAGAGGCCTTTTGCCGCTATTTCAAGCGCATCACTCGGCAGACCTTCGTCCAATTCCTCAATCGCTACCGAATCAGCCAAGCCAAGCGCATGCTCATGGCCGGAAAACGGGTGAGCGACGCTTGTTACAGCACGGGTTTTGAAAGCCTGTCTTATTTCAATCGAATTTTCAAGCAAATCACGGGGGAGAACCCGCGGGCGTTTCGGGCCAAGTTTCGAGGGTAAGGGTAAGTACCTGATCGCTATTGGAACGAGCGGTTTAGGGTGCGACCTCTCATGAGGTCGATCGGCAAGCTAGCTAGGAACAGCTTATACCCGATCCCTATCGAGGCCAATCCGCCCCTTCGACCACATTGACGAAAGCTTCTCCATCGAAATGGTACAAGCCGCCAAAGCCTCCGAGCCAATATTGGCCAGAGTGATCTTCGACAATGCTATGAACTGCCCCCATCGGCAAGCCATCTGCTTTGTAAAAACGACGGAAAGACTTCCCATCAAACCGATAAATGCCCTGATTCTCGATGGGAAACCAGATGTTGCCTTCCCGATCCTCATACAAGCTCCAGGATTCGCTTCCTTCCACCCCATCTGCTTCCCCAATGCGGACAAAGTTCTCCCCATCCCATCGGCACACTCCCGCGTGATGGGTGGTGAACCAGACATTTCCTTGCTGATCTTCCAACATGTCGTTCAACACCCGGTGGGACATGCCGCCCTCGACAGAAAGCTGGTCCAGTTGGTCTCCATACAAGATGAAAGCCCCTTCGTTGGAGGCGAACCACATTTTGCCGGCTCGATCTTGCCGGATGCTGTGGACGATGTGCTCACTGGTAACCCCTCGGTCGTGATCGGGCTCGGTTTCCGGCAGGTCAACGAGGGCAAAGGACTCCCCATCGAATCGACAGGTGCCTCCCAAGGTGCCCACCCAAAAGATTCCCGCCCTGTCGAAGAACAGACTCCATACGTCGGGATGAACTAGGCCTTCAGAGGTGGTGAATCGCTGAAAGGCTGCTGCGGGTTCAGCAGTTGGGTCAAAACTCACGATGCCATTGGAGGTCGCAAACCAAAGGATACCCTTGGGGTCTTCGGCCACTCGTCGGGTGACCTGTTTCCGGAAAAAATCCTGTTCGCTCAGGTCCATGACAGCTTCTCCATTGTGGTAGATGACATCATCCCCAATTACCCACAGCCAGTTCCGGCTGTCTTCGAAGACATGACGCACCACCAACATCAGTTGGGCCTCTGTATTCAAATCCTTGAAAGGATCTACGTACTCGGTGGAGGGCGGTGGCGGAGGAGAAAAACTTGCTTCATCGGCAGAGGTAACGCCTTGGCCAAAACAAGCCGAAAGGCAAAACAAGCCAAGCAGGAAGAGGGCAAGGGGGGAAATGTTCATGCGGAAGGAATTTGCCCAAAGATACGGGTCATCCTGCTGAAGGGCGGTTTCTGAAAGTAAATTAAGGTAAATGGCCTGGGATTTCTCTGCAACTCTGGTTCCATTCGTAGTCTGTTTGATTCGCCACGAATGAACGAATTTTCCCTCTCATCAGCTTTTTTTCGATGGAATTTGTTCATTCGTGGCTGATTTCCCTTTTCTTTGAGGCAAGACTCCCGGAATTTCCCTTGTCAGATCAGCAGCATGACAACTAGCAATCATACCGATCAGGTTCAGGACTATTACGACCGCAACACCGACCGCTTTCTGAAGTTGGGCAAGCACGGTGGTTCCCTGAATATCCATCAGGCGCTGTGGGCCGATGGCATAGAGACGCAGGAGGAGGCGGTTTCTTACAGCAATCGTCTGGTATTGGAAGAAGTCATCCAACTCTCTCAGGCACGCTTGGGGAAGTCCATCCGAGTCCTTGATCTGGGCTGTGGCGTGGGGGCAAGTCTGCTGTATGTGGCGAAGCATTTCGAAGGAGAAGCCGATTTTCAAGGAGTAACCCTCAGCCCGGTGCAGGCTCAACTGGCTCAGGATCGCCGGGAGCATTTCCCCCAACGGCATGAAATGCACCTTTCAAGCGGCGGATTTCTTGAATTTGCCGGATGTGGCTCCGGTGGATGTGGCCTATGCGATTGAGGCTTTTGTGCATGCGGCAGACCCGGCCCGCTTTTTTCAGCAAATTGGCTCCCAGCTATCTCCCGGGGGAAAGCTGGTGCTGGTGGACGATGGCCTGAGCGAAAGAGGCGCAACCCCAGAACGATTGAGCAAGCAGGAGCGACAATGGCTGGCGGATTTTCGGGCTGGTTGGTTGGCGCAAAGCTTGATTTCAATCGAGGAAGCCAAGCAATTCGCGAGGGAAGCGGGCCTCAAGTTGGTTTCGGTAGATGACCTCACCCCGATCATGGACATTGGTCGGCCCCGAGATCAACTGATTGGACTGATGATCCGCATCGCGGGTCCGTGGATGCGTCGTTCGAACTATTTCAAATCCCTCACCGGCGGCTACGCCAAGCAACAACTCCTCAAAAAAGGCGTAGTCCGCTATCAGAAACTGGTGTTTCGGAAGGAATCTTGACAATCTTTGCGAAATACCATTTCATGCTACCTTTGTTCCCCTAATCCTGTTTCATCCCCCAACCGCCTTACTTCGACAGGCTCAGCACAAGCCTCTCTCCACACTTTCATCCGCCCAAGGGGGAAGGGGGCTTTCTGCGAAACTGTTCCCTGACCCCTGACCCCTTCCTCTTGACTTATCTCTCTCCTCATTTTTTCATCATCGGTGAGCGCAAATGCGGGACCTCTTCCTTGTACCGTTATCTGGTGGCGCATCCAAATGTGTTGCCCTGCCAGTTGAAGGAGCCCCAATTTTTCAGCAAAGAGCCTGCTTTCATTCGGGCTAACATCACCGACTACCTGGCGATGTTTCCTGCCCGAAAAGACCAGCAGGATGTCAGCTTTGTTTGGCCGGAACTGAATGAAGCGGGCGTCTTGTATCATGAAGAGGTGCGCACCCAAAGAATTCCTGGACAGCCGTATTGGACGGGAGAAGCAAGTGCCAATACCTTCCATGAGGGGCATCCAGAGTTGGTGCGGGAATTCCTGCCGGAGATTCGGCTGGTGCTCATGCTGCGCGAACCGGTTGCGCGAGCCTTTTCTCACCACCGGATGTTTGTGCGTTTTCAAGAAGAAGGCAGAGATTTTGCCAAGGGAACCCGCAGTTTCGAAGAAGATATGCGGGCAGAAATGGCCGATGATGGGCAAGGGGGAGAATTTCTCGCGCCGGGTTGCTACCTCCGTAATCTGAAGAAATGGGAAGCCGTGTTTCCTGCGGAGCAAGTGTTGGTCTTATTCGCCGAAGAGTTGGACCAGCAGCCGCAAGCCGTCATGGATCGTCTCCTTGATTTTTTGGAACTGCCAGCGCATCAATACGGGGAGATGCTACAAAAACGCTTCAACCATGCCCCTCCTGCGGCGATTCCTGCTGAGATCGCAGCGGAACTTCGCGCGTATTATGCCCCCTGGAATGAAGCCCTGGCCGAGCATCTCGGCCGGAACCTGCCTTGGTGAATGGGCGTTCAGTCGGTCCAAAACCCCTTTTTCAAGTGTAAAATAAGGTAAATGATCCCCAATCCAGCGAAATCGGATTTCGAATCATCTCCCAATCCCGTATCTTTCTGCTATGATTCGATGGTTTCATTTGCTGCTCTCTGGTATGCTAGGAATTGGGATGATGGCTTGGCCTAAATTGGCGCAGGCAGACCAGCAGGATCGACACGTGGTGGTTTCCTTGCGGATGATTGGGCATCAACTTCTCCTCCATGCCGGGGACCTGGAATCGCGGGTGCTGCCCATTGAGCGGGAAGGCGATCGCTACAAAATTCCTTTTGAAAGCGAGTTTGCGTTTGAGCCGGGGCACCTGGCGGCGACCGTGGATAGCATGCTCCGCGCCACCATGAGTACCGAGCGGTATTTGGTGGAAGTAGAGGAATGCGAGACCAGACAAGTGGTCTACAGTTACGAAATGGGCTTTCAACGGGGGATGGACATCATCCCTTGTAGCGAAAGAGGTCAACCCAAGGGGTGCTATGCCATTTACCTGACCCTTTGGGGCGAGGCAGATGAATTCGAAGCAGAAATTTCCCAGCCAGCCCCTTCGGCGAAAATTGGCACATGGGGCATGCTCCTACTCGGCTCCTTGCTCCTGGGAATCTTGATCTGGCGGAGAACCCAAGGAAACAGCGAAGTCCTGCCGGATCATCTGGTAAAGATCGGAGTCTTTCAATTTGACCCCCATCAACTGACCCTTACCCATCAGGAAGAAATCACTCCCCTCACCAGCAAAGAAGCGGATTTGCTTGCCCTCCTCCACCGCTCCGTGATATCGATCAGGACGAGTTCTGGCGG
>JBCCCJ010000102.1:0-9353 GCA_039033615.1 Bacteroidota bacterium | reverse complement strand
TCCTTTCGCCTGTGGCGAGCGTGAGGGGGCGAAAGGGCGGAGGCGAAGCCGACGGTCCGTAGCAAGGCGGAGGACGGAGCGACAGCGAACCCCGATAGCACCCGACTCCGATTCTGCGACTGCGGAATCGGAGGCACGCCCAACTCCTTTGCCCTCTCCAAACACTTGCTTTCTCTTGCATCAGCCCCTAGATTGAGGGCAAAAGCTACCGCTCCCTTATGAAATCCCTTTTTCTCGCTTCGTCTTGCCTATTGATGTTGTTGACGTGTACCCACGCTCAGGAATCGCCCCTGGAACTGGTCAATCCCTTCATCGGTACCTCCAATTATGGCACCACCAATCCCGGCCCGATTGCGGTGCGCGGCATGGCGAATGTCTCCCCGTTCAACGTGGCGGGGGAAGCCAATCTGCCCTTTGACAAGGACAGCCGTTGGTGGTCCACGCCCTACGTGAACGAAAATACCTTTCTGACTGGCTTCAGCCACCTCAACCTGAGCGGGGTGGGTTGTCCGGAATTGGGGGTGATTCTGGCGATGCCGACCACGGGCGAGCTGGAAACGGACCACCGGAAATACGGCAGCACCTACTCGGAAGAAAGCGCCAAAGTCGGCTATTACACCAACACCCTGGACAAATATGGCGTGAAAGTCGAAGCCACCGCGACGACTCGGGTGGGGGTGAGTCGCTACCATTTTCCGGCGGGGGACAACAACATTCTGCTAAACCTTGGCCTGGGACTGACCAATGAACAGGGCGCGAGTGTGCGGGTCGTTTCGCCTACCGAAATCGAAGGCAGTCGCTCGGTGGGTACCTTTTGTTACTACAAACCCAACGAAGCCTACCAAATCTACTTTGTGGCGCGCTTTTCGGAGGCGGCGAACGAGACCGGGGTGTGGAAAGATCCGCCACGCTACGAAGGGGTGGAGGCCCAATGGATGGGCTATAACGGCCAAACCCGGATCATGCCGGGCTATCGGCAGCCAATCATCGGCGACAGCATCGGGGCCTATCTGCGCTACCAGTTTGACGCGCCGAAGACGGTGGAAATGCAGATTGGGATTTCCTACGTGAGCATCGAGAATGCGCGGGAGAATCTGGAACGAGAGGCGGCGGGAAAAAGCTTCGACCAGATCATGGCAGCGACCCAAGAAGAATGGGCAGAACACCTCTCTCGGGTGGAAGTAGAAGGCGGTACAAGAGACGATCAGGTGATTTTTTACACCGCACTCTATCACACCCTGATCCACCCCAATACCCTCAACGACCACAATGGCGAATATCCCCACATGCAGACGCGGGAGACGATGCACACGGACGGGATCCGCTTCACGACTTTTTCGCTTTGGGATACCTACCGCAACCTGCATCAACTGATGAGCCTGCTCTATCCTGAGCAGCAGGTGGACATGGTCAACAGCATGTTGCGGATTTCGGACGAAAGTGGCTGGCTGCCCAAGTGGGAGTTGAACGCCACCGAAACCACGACCATGGTGGGCGATCCGGCGGGCATTGTGATCACGGATACCTACCTCAAGGGTATTCGGGGCTTTGACGTGGAAAAGGCCTATGCCGCTATGGTCAAAAGCGCCGATCAGCGAGAGAACAATCCCCTGCGGCCGGGCTTGGGCGACTACCTCGATAAAGGCTACCTGACCACCGCCACCACCAATAGCGGTTCGGTCTCGACCACGCAGGAATACAACATCTCGGACTTTGCAATTGCGGAATTGGCGAAGGAATTGGGCAAAACCGAGGACTATGAGCGTTTTTCGGCCCGCTCCCTCAGCTACCGCAAGCTGCTGGACCAGGACTTGAACCTGCTCCGTCCTCGCAACGATGACGGGAGTTGGTTGGAACCCTACGAGCCGGAGACGGGAGCAAACTTTGTAAAGAATCTCGGCTTCATCGAGGGAAATGCCTGGCAGTATACCTTCATGGTGAGCCACGATGCGCTGGGCCTGATGGAGATGATGGGGGGCCGCAAGCCTTATGCCGAGCAATTGCAGAAGGTCTTTGACTTGAAGCAATTCGACATGGCGAATGAGCCCGACATCGGCTATCCGTACTTATTCACTTTCGCCAAGGGCTACGAGCAGCGCACCCCCGCCACGGTCACCGCCCTCCTCAACCAGCACTACAAAAACGCTCCCGACGGCCTGCCCGGCAATGACGATACCGGGACCATGTCGGCCTGGGCGGTCTTTTCCATGCTGGGCTTCTATCCCGCAGTGCCTGCCTCGCCGACCTACAGCCTGAGCACGCCCCGCTTCTCGAAGGTGCGTCTTCGCCTGAATCCCGACTACTACCCCAACGAAACCCTCGAAATCCGCACCCAAGGAAGCGGGACCGAGATTCAGCGCATCCTGGTGGACGGCAAGGTGCACAAAGGCTTTCAGATCAGCCATGCGGTCTTGACTGGGGCCAAGGTGATGGAGGTGGTGTTGAGGTAGGCCTCTCAAGACCTAACAGCTTTCCCCAGCCCCGCGGGTCGGCCAAAGCTGTTAGGTCTGAGGAACTATCCAAGGTAGCTTGAGCTTCCAGCCTGAGCACGCCCCGTTTCTCGAAGGTGCGCCTTCGCCTGAATCGCGACTACTACCCCAACGAAACCCTCGAAATCCGCACCCAAGGAAGCGGGGCCGAGATTCAGCGCATCCTGGTAGACGGCAAGGTGCACAAAGGCTTCCAGATCAGCCATGCGGTTTTGACTGGGGCCAAGGTGATGGAGGTGGTGTTGAAGTAGGCCTCTCAAGACCTAACAGCTTTATCCAGCTCGCAGATCGGCCAAAGCTGTTAGGTCTGATGAACTATCCTAGGTAGCTTGGGCTTTCAGCCTGAGCACGCCCCGCTTCTCGAAGGTGCGCTTCCAGATCAGCCATGCGGTGCTGACTGGGGCCAAGGTGGTGGAGGTGGCGCTGAAGTAGGCCTCTCAAGACCTAACAGCTTTCCCCAGCTCGCAGATCGGCCAAAGCTGTTAGGTCTGAGGAACTATCCAAGATAGCTTGGGCTTTCAGCCTGACCACGCCTCGCTTCTCGAAGGTGCGCTTTCAGATCAGCCATGCGGTGCTGACTGGGGCCAAGGTGGTGGAGGTGGTGTTGAGGTAGGCCTCTCAAGACCTAACAGCTTTCCCCAGCCCCGCGCGTCGGCCAAAGCTGTTAGGTCTGATGAACTATCCAAGGTAGCTTGAGCTTTCAGCCTGAGCATAGACCAGCAAGCTCACAGAGCTGGAATCTTCTCCACGGCCTGAAAGACCGTGGTACATGAGAAGCCAAATCAATGATTCCCCCTCCCAAAAAAAGAATTTCCCGAAAAAAATGCCTTTTTTCCCAGCGAATCTTTTGCCAAGATCGTCCTATGGAAAACTACGCAAAATGGCGGCCAGGGTGATTCCCATCTCAGACCAACATATCGCAGAAGGTTGCTGTCAAAACGACCGCAATAGTCAGCGTCTGCTGTACGAGCGATACTTTGAATCGCTCTCCTTGGTGTGCTACCGCTACATCAAGGACCGCTCGCTGGTGGATGACATGGTGCATGAGGGCTTCATGAAGATCTTTCGCAACATCCAAAAATACAACGGCAAAGGCTCTTTGGAAGGCTGGATGAAGCGGGTGATGGTCAATCATTGTCTGGATTATTTACGGAAGCAGGGCCGACAGCCGCATCAGGTGGACCTGGAAAGCGGGGCTGGGCATCGCCTCAGTGATGAAGACATCGTTTCTAACCTCCAGGCCAATTACATCTTGGAACTGATTCATCAACTCCCTGAACTATACCGGACGGTTTTCAATCTGAACGTGATCGAAGGCTATCCACACAAAGAAATCGCCAAGATGCTGAAGGTCAAGGAGTCCACCTCTCGGGCGTATTTAACCGAAGCCAAAAAAATGATTCGAAAGAAATTGCAGCAGGTAGAATCTGGTGCAGAAAGATGGGTGCAAAATGGGTAAACTAGAAGATAACATCCGGAAACAGGTGCTTCGAGCGAAGCCATATAAGCCTCAGGCCAACTGGGACAAGATGTCTGCCATGCTTGACGCGGCGGATCAACCGAAACCATTGGTCTGGTGGAAAACCCGCCGGACGTGGCTGATCGGCCTCGCGGCTACTGGAATCCTGCTGCCGATGCTGTGGTGGGGGATGGGACAGGGTTCAGGGTTCAGGGAGCAAGGAACAGAGATCAGGGTTCAGGGTTCAGGGGACAAGGTTCAGGGATCAGGGGGCAGGGATCAGGGATCATGGGACAAGGATCAGGGTGCAGGGTTTTCCGATGCTCGGGATCTCACTTCGTTTGACAAGGAACAGAGAACAGGGATCAGGGTTCAAGGCTCAGAGATCGTGGATCAGGGGGCAGGGGGCAAGGATCAAGGTTCAGAGATCAGGGATCAGAGTTCAGAGATCGTGGATCAGGGGGTAGGGGACAAGGATCAAGTTTCAGGGATCAGGGTTGAAGGGGCAGAAAGCGAAGAACAGGAATCAGCGATTGTAGAAGCACCTTTGCCTTCTCTTGGCCCAAAAGTAATTGAATCTCCATCCGAAATCGCTTCGGCGGCAAGAACTGCCAAAAGCTCGACCTCCCGCGAACAGTTGTCTGTTGTGTCAGAGAACTTGAAAAGCGGAAGTGAAAGTGTAGGAGGAGAGAACCCCTCTGTAGAAAGAAGTGCATTGGAGTCTCCATCTGCACCAGTTTTGACCGATCAAGTTGCTGCTTCCCCTTATCAGGCGCTATCAACTCAGTCTGTGAGGCCGCTGGCATCTACGGAAGTTGTTTCTCCCGCTACCATATCCGTGGCTCCCCCAACGCTTGAGCTTCCAGCCTTGCAAGCGGTAGCGGAATTACCCAAAGCGACCTTTCTCCAGAAATCTCAAACTCGCCTGAAATTGGCCCTTGGACCTGGTGAGAACCTGAAGTGGGCCGATGCCAAATGGGCCGCCCAATTGAATCTGGTCGCCATCAGCAGCCAATTTCCGTTGCTGATCGAGCAAGTGCCAGTTCGGGCTGGAGTCGGCATGAGCGGGATAGAGTTGGGGATCAGCCGGAAAGTAGGCCCAAGATTGCATCTGGGGGCTCAGTTGAGCAGCCTTGAATTGTATCAGGTGGTCGTGCCGCCCGTCTATCCAAGTGGACTCCTGGCGAATTATCCCTTCCTCTCTGGCAATGCGGTCGAGCTGTCCAGCTTTGTCCAATGGCACCTGCGCAAAGACAGCAAGAAGCGCTTCAGGCCTTTCTTACTCGCTGGAGCGGGCATTCACCACCTGAACTATTCCGTTTTTGAGGTGAACAGCCAGCCCTATCAGGCTCTTCGGGCGAGTTTTGTCGGAGATATGAACAATGCCTTTGAATCCGCCGAAGCGCCCAGCAATTTCCCCACCCCCAATCTGGTCCAAACCTATCGGCTTGCCGTGGCTTCCAAGCGTTCTACCCCGGAGGCGAGTTTGTTCTCCAACGCGAGTTTAGAACCTGCTCCCAACACCCAGTTGGCCATCATGGGCTACGGAGGTGTGGGGATAGACATCCGTCTGTACCGGAATTTGCAGTTCACCTATCAGATGAGCCTGCATGCCCTGAGTTATGTGCCGGGTGAGGGACGTAATGAGTTGAACAGTAGCAGCGATTTCTCCCCCAGCCTGGGAGACCCTACCGAACCCACTACGGTTTCCAACCTCGATTATTCCATCCCCGGCAATTGGCAGGCAGGCCAGTATCCGAACTACTTCCGCACCAGCTTTGGCTTGAAGTGGAATTTCTAGCCAGACTTCCGGGTCATCCCAACGCTGAGCACATAGACCTCTTTGGGGGGCTGCTCCGCTGCAAAAAGCGCCTCTAGGCAAGCCCCCATCGTTGCGCCCATGGTGATCACATCGTCAACTAGCAGCACCGAGCGAGGGATTTGCTTGGCTGCCTGAAACGCGCCCGCTACGTTTTCCCACCGCTGCGTTCCTGCTTTTTGGGCTTGTTTAGCGGTGTGTCGTTTGCGCTTCAGGAGCTGAGCCTGCACCGGAATCTCTAGCACCTTCCCCAATCCCCGCGCAATTTGCTCGGCCTGATTGTAGCCCCGCTGGCGAAGGCGACGCGCGTGCAGCGGTACCGGGACAATCGCATCCACCGAAGGAAGAGAACCACTTCCCTGCAGTCGATTTCCATAATATTTGCCCAAATACGTCCCCACCTGCGGCATAGACTGATACTTCAGTTGCTGAATCACCCGCTGAAGCCGCCCCCCTTTGTCAAAATAAAACAGACTCGCCGCCCCTGACAAAGGCACCCGCCCCGCCAAGCGATAGTAGAGTTCATTCTCCTGCCAAGACTCGTGAAAATGGGTTTCTTCCATCTGGCTCAGGCATTGCAGACAGAGAAACTGTTCCTGGCTCGTGAGCATCCGTTCACAGCCGAGGCAATCATTCGCGACAAACAAGCGAGCAAAGTGCTTCCACATAAGCAGGGGGGAGTTAGAAAGAGCAAAAGGTAGGGAAAATTTTGGAGTTGGGCGATCCCGCGTATCAGAGAGTTAAGACCTCAATTTATAGCAATTCGAGGAAATCCCCATAAAGCAAGCTGTACGTCAATTTTTGATATATTAGCCTCCATTCAGCCAAAAAGTAAACAATCTGTAACTCTTCCTCTCAGATTTTCTTATGAAGCAGCTCAATAGTGCTCTTCCTGCGCATAAAGTCTATCCCACTCTTGGTAGCCACCCCATTGAAATTGTAGCAGAGGATATGGAGACATATATCTGTAAGTATAGTCTTAAGCCGGCCTATGGGCTTTTGCGGGAGTATCTGGGGTATCAATTTGCAAAGCTGTGGGGATTGTATGTCCCATCGGCTGCCTTCATTCAAGTTGCGCGAGATCATGTTCCTCTGACTCAACTACCGGATCGTATTGGATATGTGGAATTTGAAATTCCTACTTTTGGAGTCAAGAAGCATCCTAGTGCAGAAGAAGTTGGCCTTACATTTTCCCAAAAAAGTGACTACGAAGTTCGGCAGATTGATAAAGAGGAATTTTTGAAAATTGCCCTTTTTGATTTATGGTTAGCGAATGAAGATCGTCATACTGGGAACTATAATCTGATGCTAGCAGCTCCTGATAGTTTCAACAAGTCTACTTTTTTTCGATTTATGCCGATCGATCACTGGTTAACTTTTAATTCAGGAGATATGGAGAAGGGAATATATCTTCTCTCTGAAAACGAATCACTGCTTAATAGTCCTGTACGGCAAAGATTGTTTAGGTCCAAGGCAAAGCTCGTAGAAACAACTAGAAGGCTTATCGCCCACTTCCCTGGCTGGGTTCATTTATGTCAAGCTCAAGTAAGCCCATTGCTTGGCAATATTCCACCAACTTGGGGTATTGAATTGCCGTACATAAAAAGTTACCTTAGCGACAATATTTTTAGATTAAGCTGGGTAGAAGAAGTTAAGACAGGGTTTACCCAACGAACTCAAACATTAATCAACTGATTATGTCCGTCTTGTATAGCATTTTGCATGTACCTTTGCGAGTTGAGGCGGATGAACAACTGAGCATTGGTTTACTATTGTTAACGGGTAATGAAGTATTCTTTCGATACTCCATTCCCAAGCTCCATTTGGTAAAAGATTTAATGTTGGATTCTAGATACCGTCTATTGAAGCAAGCACTTCAGGGAATTGCCAAAACAATAAAATCAGAGGCTAATGAGATTCAACCTTTTCACTTTCAACTGAGATCCTCCTCTGTTGGACAAGCCAGATTTGCCAGTAAGGAATATCTTACCTATTCATCCCAGTATCATCATAATTTGTTAACGTTCACTCCCCCACAAAAAGTTCCTTTTCCAGGTAATCAGACTACTTTTTTTCGCTTATATGAGAAATTCATTGATCATATGCCTATTGTTGAAGAAGTTCCAGAATCTCCCTTCCATATCGAAGCCATAGTTTCAGAAAAGTTGTATCCTAATTTGGAAGAGAGAGTGAATCTTGATTTGCGTCTTTCTTACAAAGAAATTCCGACGTTATTCTTGCCTACTCAGGTCAGCTTTATTGGCCGCAACGATGCCCCAATGGTAGGCCGAGTAATTGATTTCGGTAAGAGAGTCTATAACCTTCAACATGATTTGACTGAGATGTACACCCTCGTAAAAGCCTTTGAAGAGAATGGAGAAAGCAACGGGAAGTACTTTGTTATTGGACAAGAACCATCGCAGAGTAAAGAAAAGGAACATATTACTTGGGCCACAATCTCTCGATCTAAAACTGTGGACTACGTTGATGTTACAGAAATTGAACGAGTTGCTGAATACGCCCAATCACATGGGGTTGAACCTTTTATTTGATCTAAGTTGCAGGAATAAAAGGCGCTCTTTTTTTTCACTCTCATGAACCACCCCAAAGTCGCCGTCATCACCGGAGCCAGTTCTGGCATTGGGAAGTACACCGCCATCGGGCTGGCGAAGCAAGGCTATGAAGTGATTCTGCTGGTGCGGGACAGTGAAAAGTCCCGGCAGGCCCTTCAGGACATCCAGCAAGCAGCTGGCTCTTCAGCGGTACACCTGATTTATGTGGATTTGTCGAGTATGGCATCGGTGCGCCAGGCAGCGGCCCAGATTCAGGAACGCTACGCCCAGATTGATCTGCTGATCAACAATGCCGGGGTGTATAAGCGGACGGAGGAAATTGCCTCAGACGGCTTTGAAATGACCATCGCGGTGAATTATCTGGCGCCATTTTTTCTTACTCAACTCCTCTTGCCTGCCTTGAAGCAAGCAGGGCAAGCCCGCATCGTCAACCTGAGTTCAGAACTCTATAAGCGAGGCAAGCCCAGTTGGGACGAACGATTTGGACTGGCTTCTTTTGACGGGAATCAAGCATATGCCAACTCCAAACTCTTGCTCAACTTCTTCACCATTTCCCTGGCGAAAGAGGTAGCGGCGGATGGGATTTCCGTTTTTGCGGTTCATCCGGGAGTGATTGGAACGGATGTATTTCGGGAGTTCCCCGCTTGGTTTCAGCGACTGCTGTTGCTCTTCATTCCCTCTCCTGAAAAAGGGGCAAAACCCTCGCTATATCTAGCAACTGCTGAAGGGATCGAAGCGCAGAGCGGTTCTTACTTCAAGAAAACCAGCCTCCAGAAACCCAATTCATTAGAGAAAGACGAGGCATTGATCGCCAAGGTCAAGCAACAGACGCAAATCTTGTTGGAGGCCGTTCTTTAGGAACACTCGAAAAATAACTTCCCCTTTTCGCGCCGTTATTTTTTTCCAGGTTGAGGAAGAAAAACCGAGTTTGGCGGGCCAAATGAGGTTTTTTTGACGAAGAACTGGGAAGAAAGAACAAGTGAAATGGTCCAAGTTATTTTTTGAGCGTTCCT
>JBCCCJ010000101.1:0-9366 GCA_039033615.1 Bacteroidota bacterium | reverse complement strand
CTTCGTCCTTTTCAAAGGCACGGAAGGGGGCTCTTGCTGGGTAGTACACCATGTCCATCGGACTCTTGTCCAAATCAGCAAATTCCTGAGCACTCAATTGGGCGCCTGCCAGCAGCATCAATGCGGTCAACAGGCTGATCAAGATGGATTGTTTCATCGGTTATTGGGCTTGAATGAAAGAAATAACAAATAGCCGTTGGGTGTGAACATATTTTTATTCAGCGGCAGGTGCGAACAGCAGTTCCGCTCCGTACAACTGAGCAATTTTTTTGCGGGACATCTTTTTGACCGTAACCTCTGTGAGGCGAATCGGTTCTTTGGGCACATTGCCTTTCCCCCGATTCACTTCCTGATTGGCGATGGTATCGACCACTTCCAACCCTTGGATCACTTGCCCAAAGATCGTATAAGAACCATTCAAATGGCGGCAAGCATCCGGATTTTGTACAATGTAAAATTGGCTGCCACTGGAGGCTTTTTGGGGATTCACCTGATCTCCTTGCCGGGCAGCTGCCAAGGCTCCCCGCTTATGAGTGTAGGCCTTGACGAATTCAGCGTCTTGGGTATATCCAGGACCTCCCTGGCCCATTTTGCTGGCGTCTCCGCCTTCTTTGGAATTGGGATCTCCCCCTTGAATCATGAATCCTTTGATCACCCGATGAAAGCCTGTTCCGGTGTAGAAGCCTTCTTTTGCTAGTTTCAGAAAATTGGCTTTATGTTTAGGTGTCTGATCATATAACAGAATGGTCATTTCCCCATAGTTGGTGGTCAGAATGACCACTTCATCTTTGCCAGACTGAGCTGAGACCATCAAAAAATGGAAAGAAAGCAGAAACAACAAGATGCTTTTCAAGTTCATGAATATTGAGGGTAAGGCCCGAAGGCAGTGCAACATGAGACGAAGGTACAACATTGTTCACAAACATCCCTTTTCCGAAATGGTTGATGTACAATCGAATTCTCTATGGATACCCCTACACAAAAACACTACTCCAACGGCGAGGTGACCATCGTTTGGAAGGCCAAACAATGCATCCACGCCGCCAATTGCGTCAACGGCTTGCCGGAGGTATTTGATGCCAAGGCTCGTCCCTGGATCAATGCGGAAGGTGCCTCTACAGAACGCATCATCGACCAAGTCAACAAATGCCCTTCCGGGGCCTTATCTTATTTTTTGAACACCGATCAATCTCCATCCAACATGTCTGATTCAACACCTGAAACCTTGAACGAAACCCCCATTCAAGTCCTAGAAAATGGCCCATTGATGGTCAATCAGACCTGCCGCATCACCCTGGCCAATGGCGAAGAAGTCCTCAAAGAGCAAAAAGCTTTTCTGTGTCGTTGCGGTGCGTCGGCCAATAAACCATTCTGCGACGGGGCGCACAAAAAGATCGGATTCGAGGGCTAATCTCCTTCTTGACTGTATCAAACCATTAGAAATAATGCGATGAGCGCTCGTAGGTTTTGGAAACCTGAGATTCCTAGGGGCTGTTGATGACAGCTTGTCTCGAAGAATATGTTTGAATCGCCACGAATTTCACATATCTCACGAATTCCCCACACCACTGGACATTTGCAGAAAACTCCCAATTATGTTGGTAGTCAAGCATACTGTCGCCTGTCCCGCAAGCGGGATTTCGCAAGCTCAACCGACCCTACTTTTTGTCTGCACAAAAAGTAGGCAAAAAAGCGCCGAAGTCCCATGCAGCGCTCATTGCCGCCCCAACACCTTCCCGATTCGGATCGGGATGGCCAACCCGCCTGTGTGGTGAGTGCTCCGCTATGAAGCCATCATTTGGACTTTTGTCCAGTGGGGTGCGAATTCCCCTCCTGCCAGCCCAGATTTCGTGGAGATTCGCTTTGAAATGATGACTATTTTTTGCCCTAGCGAATGGAAAACGTGTGTACCTTTTCATACTCATTCGTCAATTCGTGACTGCTTCCTCTTTGTCATTCCTAGGGAGATGTCGATTCCCAACATGACATTCGATGAATGTTACCCTATTCTTGTCGACGACAAGTGGGTTGTTTTCTCTTCGAAGGGAAAACGGGGCTGCGCGGAAAGGGTTCTGCGAATTGAAGGAAGCACCTCCCCGGCCTGGAAGACCGAGGTACCATAAACCTCTTGTCAATGAGAACTCCCGCATCACGGCTCTCGCAGCGCAGCAGTCCCGCCTCTTCACCTTTCCTAAAACCGAATTCGAAGCTGAACCCGAAGATCGGTACGGGTGTCGCGCTCAATGCGCTCTAGGCCAGATCCGATGGCACAGCTTTGATAAACAGAGCCCACGGCTGGCAGCTCAAATCGGGGGAAATCGTCTTGGCAAATTTCCCGGAGACGGGTCTGGGAGACTCGTACCCATAGCTCTAGGTTACGACTGATTTTCCAATCATACATCAGGTAGAAGCGACTGCCACGACCGGAGTAGGGAGGAATGGTGAAAAATCCCAGGATGTCGTTTTCATAAGCATAAATCCGAGCTTCATAATCTGACACGTCAAAAATCGCGTAGCGACCGGTCAGCTTATGTTTGAAGCCGATTTTCCATACCAAATCCTGATACATCAACCAGCCTTGGTGCTGTTCCTCTTCCCCCTGCACGTACCAAGCCCCTTCCAAACGGGTGCGGTAAAGGATGTCGCGATGAGGTCGGGTCTGAAACTGGAAGCGAAGTTGATTTTTGCGAGTGGGAACCAAATAGGCGACTTGCTGTCCGGCCTCATAGATGGTGGCGTTCCGTTCTTTGTTGTCGGTCCGAAAGCGGACATACACTTCGGTCCCTCGCTTGGGTTTGTAGGTCAACTGGGAGAAATATTCCCAGCCTTTGGAAGGAAAGAAGGTCCGAAAGCGATTCCAGGGAAAATAGAACTGGTCAAAGTAGGTTTGCAGCGTCCAGCGAGGATTCGGGGCGATTCTCAGCCCCAGGTAGAGACCAGATTCATTGGAAGCAGCGGCGGGTCGCTCGGCGAATACATAGGCTTTTTGGCTATGAAAGTCAGGAGTAAAACGCCGGGCTTGCAAGGCCACATCGACCACAGAAGAGACGCTACCCATCATGCCCAGAATGGCCCCGGTTCCGCCTGATTGTGAGCGGGCCACTTCCCCAAACAGATTGAAATTTTGCACCACCCAATCGAAATCCAGGCTGGTAATTCGATTTTCATCCCCCCGGAAGTTGAATTGATTATACGCATTGAGGTTTTGTTCCAAATTTCCACTGAATTGTTGGAACACCTGATTGACGCCGACTTGTAGCGAACGACTCCGATAAGCAATGCGGCCACCGTACAGCGTTTCCCGCACCGAGCGTCGGTTGAACAGCTCTGAAGGAGTCCGGTGCAGGCCGCTGGTTTGCAAAGAACCCGCCAGTAAAGCCTCTCCGGTCAGGGTATCTACTTCTTGGATCGATGCATCCAAACGCGCACGAGAGAAAAAACCAGTCAGCTCGATGTCGCCAAAGGCGTAGGTCGCAGCGGCCCCGCGCAGGAATTGATTTTCATTCACCGAGGCATAGGGTCTCACGCCCAATTCCGGTTGTTTTACCCCGCGCACAGCTTCGAGTCCCTTGCCAAAGCCAATGCCCCGCGAGAGCACCATTCCTTGCCCAAAAGACAGAAAATAGTCCCCAATCGCCAGTCGCTTCAACCGACCAAAGTCTTTGAGGAAAAAGTGAGCCGAGAGATAATCGTAGCCATATTTCCGTTGATCCGGCTTCCAACCAAAAGCCTCCCCAGGATCTTTTTCGCCCACGATTCCAGCGCTGAGGTGCTGTTTGTAGCGAAATCGAATGCGGGTGTAATGGCGGCGAGGGTCTCCAAGGTAGCGGGTATTCAGTAAGGTATCCTGCCCGATGGGCCGGTCGTTATCATCTAATTTTTCCCGAAATATCGTGTCGGGCGGGGTGTAGCCTCGTTGCTCCTCCAATACCTGAGTCATTCGCTGTAGCCACTCCCCTTCCAGGCCTTGCCAGATTTCACGGGCGCCAGGTCCGCGGGGATGCTTGACGCCAGGATTGATGTCTAGGCTGCGGCTATCTGCCACCATTACAAAAGGTAGAATTGGCCGAATATCATCGAGGGTCCAGCCGGGAACAGCCTGCAATTCATAAATGGTGGTCAATTTGCCGAAGGTCCGCAGGTAGCTTTGCAGGCGAAACACCATCAGGTCATTCAGGCCCGGAAGCAACTTCAATTCTTCGGGGGAAGCCTCGTTCAAATTCAGGGGGCGACGACTCCAAGATTCCAGTTGATCAATCCAATCGGTATAATCAACTTGATCCTCCACTTCGGCATTGAGGATGAGGTCTTCGATCGCTTGTTCAATGGCCTGGGTAGCTGCTTCTCCGCTGCGAAGCGAGTCCCGATTCTGCGAAAGCAAAATCTGAGGAATCAAGAAGAGGATCAACAACCAGCCGGACTGCCAGGAATTCATGCACCGAATAACGGTTTTCGTACGGGTAAAGGCAAACAAAATTTCCTCTTAATCCAGGTCTTCTTTCAAGCGTTCGATGCGGCGAAAAATGGAGTGGAAGAATCGGTTTCGTTGCTTCTCCGCGACTTTGGAGATCAGATCGGATTTCCGCAACAGATTCTGAATCCAGGCGGTCACCTGTCCATTAAAATCGTCGTTTGCAGTTGCCAAATACTCGATGGAATTGTACACCAGGAAGGTCTGCGAATCGTTCTCGTACTCTAGGTGAATGACGTTGTCGATGAGAATCAAGTCATTATAATACAATTCAAAATTCTCCACCCGATTGGCTGGGGGATTCCCTGCCAAGAATTTGTACCCTAGCCCCGCTTCTTGTTGCAAATGCTCAAAATACGCCTGGACCATCTCCAGCAGACGGATGGCATCTTTTCTTCCCGCAAACAAACCAGCTTCATAGTAATAGAGAATCTGCTTCAGGATGCTGACGGAAGTCTCTTCGTTCCAGATTTCAATGGTGGGGATCTGCGAATATTTGTCAGCGATCTGGCGGCAAAGCGAAATACAGCGCTCCATCTTTTCATCCATTTCTCCCAGATGAAATTTTTCTCCTGCGAGGTCCGGTGCGTTGAAAATGGTCTTTTGCCAGAAGAACATTTTGAAACGAGCCAATTCAGGGAATTGGAAGAGATGAAATACCGGGATGTCTTTGGCCGCGAAATACCCTTTTTGGACTTTTTGTACCTGAATGTGCGAAACCAGCTTCAATAGGGACTCCAAATAGCTTTCGAAATCCAGGTTGACCTGCCCCAGCCCGGAAGGTCGAAAGACCACCGCATCAGAGCTTGCGCCATGAATGAGTTCATCCAGAGAAATCTGAAATTTCTCAGCAAGTTGAACCAACTCATTGAATTTGAGAAAGCTATCAGCTCTTTTTCGGCGATACGCTCCGTCCACTCCGATGTCCAAAATTTCTGCAACTTCATCAACCAACGATTGATGGGGCAACATCTTGGCCGCAATCTGCTCAAAAAAAGTTTTCTGGAGGTCCTCGTAATAGGATTTGGATTTAGGCATGGGATTACCTGCTAGTGTAGTTCTGAGAAAATCTAGGGATTGCCCGGGAAGAGTCTAGGCAGATGATGCTCACTGATGCAAACTAGCATTTTTTGCCAAAAGGTTGAAGCAAACTTGCAAAAAATGCCAAATTTACTTCAACCTTTCGGAAGGGATATCCCCTTTTCAGATCCCCATGCCATGACTAGGCAGGCACTATTGCCTACCAAGGCAAAGGGGCTCCATTGATCGCAGTCACTTGACTGATTTCGGGGGCTGCGCGAAGCACAACCTGCTCAATGCCTGCTTTCATTGTCATTTGACTCATGCTGCAGATCTCGCAATTGCCCATGAGTTCTACTTCCAGAACTCCCTCCTCTGTGATCTGATGGATGCGTACATCTCCACCATCTGAGCGGAGATAGTCCCGAACCGTATCGAGGGCCTTTTCAATTCGGGTACGCAAATCATTGGTCTCATTCATATTCAAAATTACAGAAAAATGAAGCGGAATTTCAATCTATTAATAAGGCTCGAAAAATAACTGGGACCATTCCCCTTATTTTCCCTTCCAATTCTGCTTACAACAACTTTTTGTAGGGGCCCGATGTTCAGATACTTGCGAGAGTTCGGCCCCCGTTTATCAAACTTCGCGACCTGGTTTCATTCATTCCAGTTGGGGAAATCCGTTGATCGTCGGCTAGGTAGAAACCTGCACAATGGCCGTGGGGGGAAGGCCAGCGTTCCTGACGGCAATCTGCTGCGCGAGGGTCTGACTCAATTGTAAGAAAGCTTCTCCTACCGCTCCATCATCCTCCAGGGCATGTGGCGTTCCACTGTCTGATCCTTCGGTGATTGCGGGCACCAGGGGCAATTGTCCCAAGAGCGGCACTTCTAACTCGTCTGCCAGCCGCTGCCCGCCTCCTTTGCCAAACACAAAATATTGCTTCTCTGGCGCGTCTTCCGGCACGAAATAGGCCATATTTTCAATCACGCCTAGCACTGGCACCTGAATCTGGGGTTGGCGGAACATATCTACTCCTTTGCGGGTATCTGCGACCGCAACCTTCTGTGGCGTGGTTACCACTACGGCTCCAGTCACCGGAAGTGCCTGCACCAAGGTCAGGTGAATGTCTCCGGTCCCAGGCGGTAAATCCACCAAGAGGTAGTCAATTTCTCCCCAATTGGTATCAAAGATGAGCTGACGCAGGGCTTTGGAAGCCATCGGTCCCCGCCAAACAATGGCTTGATCTGGCCGCAACAACACCCCGATAGACATCAGTTTGACCCCGTGTCGTTCGAAGGGAACCAGCAAATCCCGATCTCCGACCTTTTCCAACGTGGGGCGCTCTCCTTCAAAGCCAAACATGATGGGCACACTTGGTCCATAAATATCAGCATCCACCAGCGCTACTTTGGCTCCACTCTTGGCGAGACTGATGGCCAGATTCGCTGCTACTGTAGATTTGCCCACCCCTCCTTTTCCAGAAGAGACCGCGATGACGTTTTTGATGGTAGGCAAAGATTGGTTGTTATGAGCAGTCGATACCTGAGCTGTCATCTTAACCTCCACTTCAGCCTCCTGATCCACCAATAATTTTACGGCATTGATGCACGCATTTTTGATATGATCTTTCATGGGACAGGCTGGTGTGGTCAAGACCACGGTAAAGGCCACTTTCTTCCCATCAATATGAAGGTCTTTGACCATTCCCAAGGTGACCAGATCCTTTTTCAAATCTGGATCATCCACCTGGCTGAGGGCGGCAAGGACCTTTTTTTCGGTAATGGAGTTGTCTTTTTTGAATAGCATAGATCAAAATTACGCAAGTGCGCCATGAGATGCGAGTCGGAACAAGAACTAATTTTGTCTATTCTCCTGCTCGTATCGGTATAACTTCTCTGCGCTTACAAAGGTTTGATGGAAGCGATGGAGAAAAGAAAAACGGGCAGATTCAGCCTCTCTGGGCATTTGTGGATACTTTCCTTCTCCATTTTTTGAAATCCGTTGGGTACGGTTTCCTTCTGCGCTTGGAAAGGCAGGCTTTTTTTCTCAAATTCCTCCCACTACCTGCTGTTTTCTTCGTTTATTTAACCTGCTGCATTTGACAATTTTGTCCCGCGTTCGGATCAGGCATTCAGTCATGGTTTGGCTGTTGGTAGGAGGTCTGACGTTGATTTTTGGGAGTTCCTTCATTCTCCTGAAATGGGCGCTCGAAGTATATTCTCCCGGGCAGGTGTTTGCGGGTCGCATGACCGTCGCTGCGCTGTTTTTGCTTCCGGCTGCAATTCGAGAAATTCCGAGAGTCCCCAAAGACAAATGGCTGGCTCTGATTGCTTTTGCCTGCGTCGCAAACATTGCCACCACTTGGCTCAATGCCTTGGCTCTCAAAGGAATTGATAGTTCTATCGGCAGCATCCTGAATGCGCTCACTCCCATGATGACCTTGCTCATCGGTGGCTTGCTCTACCAGCAAAAACTCAAAGCATCTCAGGGAATCGGCTTATTGGTCGGTCTGGCCGGCACCATCCTCATTTTGATGAATGAATCCAATTGGCAGATTGGGCAGTTCAACCTCTTTACCATTTATGCGCTGATTGCCACCATTTCTGGCGGATATTTCACCAACATCATCAAATTCAACCTCCAAGGTCTCACGGTCTTGCAATTTGCTTCCATTGGCTTTTTGTTGGTGCTTCCTGTTTCCCTAGGGTATGGCTGGTATTCCGGGCTTTTTCCCAGAATTGTGGAAGCAGAAGGAGGAGTGCAAGCCTTTGGTTACGTGGTGATTCTCGCGATTTTCACCAATGCGATTGGCCTTCTCTTGCTCGGAAAATTGATCCAGTTGAGCAGTCCGGTTTTCGCCAGCCTGATCAATTATTTGGTTCCGGTAGTGGCCTTGTTTTGGGGTTATTTGGACAATGAATCCATTGGTTGGTTAGATGTCCTGGCCATGTTGGTCATTTCTGCTGGGGTCTTTCTGGTCAATCAGCAAAGGAAAAAGGATCGGCTGAAACAAGAAGCGCCAAGTGAACCTCCTCTGGAGCGAATTTCTAAGCGATGAACTCCTGGCAGCATCTCTGTTTGTGAGCTTTGTGTCATGCGTGCCTAAGTCTTACCAGTTTCAGGACAAATGGTTGTCCTCCGTTCCCATTGCTTTCCAACTCCCTCTGAGGGTCGGCGCTTGCACCCCTGCCTGTAATTCCTCCTGAAAGGTTTCCCTCGAGATTTTAACGGCCCCCAGGCTTTCCAAATGTTGGGTATGTATCTGACAATCAACCATCACAAACTCTCTTGCTTGCAGGTTGCGGACCAGGTGAATGAAAGCCGCCTTGGAGGCATTGCTGACTTTGGCGAACATGGATTCTCCAAAGAAACATTTTCCCAGAGAAATGCCATACAATCCTCCTACCAGCGCCTCTTCTTCCCAGACTTCAACAGAATGGGCAAAACCTGCCTCATGCAGATCACAATAGGCTTCCTGCATCTCTCCGGTGATCCAAGTCCCTTGTTGTTCAGGGCGGCTGATGCGGCGACATTGACTGATGACTTCTCGAAAAGCTTGGTCATAGGTAACCTGGAATTTCCCTTTTCGCAGCACCTGACGCATGCTTTTGGATACTTTTAGCTGATCTGGATATAGCACAAAGCGAGGATTGGGCGACCACCACAAAATCGGGTCTCCATTTGAGTACCAAGGAAAAATGCCTTCTTGATAGGCCAACAACAAGCGATCCACACTCAGGTCTCCCCCAACCGCCAACAACCCATTTTCATCTGCGTGGGATATCGGCGGAAAAGCAAGGAAGTCGGTAAGGGCATATACAGGCAAAGGGCAAACGCTTAGGAACACGAAAAGAATAACGGGAGATGTTAT
>JBCCCJ010000100.1:0-9367 GCA_039033615.1 Bacteroidota bacterium | reverse complement strand
TAACCGGATCGACAGCCGGGTTCTGGAGTGGGACGGCTCGCCATCGGACATGCCCACCAAGGACAAGCTCTATATCTCAGTCGATCTCTTCGCGCGCTGGACGATCACCGATCCTTTGCAATACTTCCTGCGCCTACGCGACGAGCGCAGCGCCCAGTCTCGCCTCGACGATATCTTCGGCGGTTGATGCGATAATTGGTTTCGCGCTCCTGATACTCACGATTGCGGGTGGTTGAGACGAATGCGCCGATCAATACCACGAGAATAAAAATAATTACATACATAGCACAACTAATTATAGGTGAAAAAAATGCTTACAGAAAACTTGCCAGCAACTTTCAGGTAGATATGTTGGAGACCCATTGCGCCAGTTGGGTCTTACCCTTTCCATCGGGCCTGGGAATCTGCTGTTGCATGGACTCAGAATGAGTCAACTGCTTCCAGTCAAACAAACCGATATAGGTGCCGACAGGCCGGGAACGATGGGAGCTTGGGTGATAGACAAACATGGCAGGGCAATTAGAAAGTGAAACAATTACAGGCGCTCGACATAGACATCCGTGTGGAGCTTACTTTCGATGATCAACACATGGTCTCCGTTTTTGAGAGGATACCCTTCCTTATTAGAAGCCCTGAAGGAGCTTTTGTGCGTCCCGTGCGTGACTTCTGCAAAAGGCCTTCTCCCTCTTTTCTTGGAAATGATCCCGCGCATTCCAACGACTTCGTGTGCAAACAATAAGTGATTCATGACAAGTGGGTTTGAGAGTGAAACAAGAGGCGATAAGAAGGGGAGCTTGCAGCGCCTTTTTCCTGTATCGCTTTCTCAAACATACGCCCATCCCTGAGGAAAAACAGAAGGAAAGAGGGCTATATTTGCTTCTTTTTGCTGATAATCAGTAGGTTATAAAAACCTGTCTAAATAGTCCCCGAAATAATTTCGGATCTCGCAGGAAAATCCACGCCTTCATCAAAGAACAACATCGCCCGACCATCCTGGGTAAGACCGCCGGGCGTTTTATCAGGGGAGATCACCAGCGGCCACAGCGGCAGTTCCCACAACGGGGATGATCGCAAGTGTGCCAGTGGTCGCGATAAGGCGGATCGTGTGGACCTCTGCCACTACCGATCGTTACCACGACCCAAATGATACCAAAAATCACAAAAAAAGCTTCCATGATGCACAGTGAGTTAGGGGGAGAACTAACGATTACCGCGTACTACGCATCGATCACGGGCCTGTCCGTATCACCACGGACGAGGCAGGAACTGAGTTGCCAGAAGAGAATATCTCGATCCCAGTGTGTTCCTACATCAAGTTGACATCCACCAAGTTCAACCGAGATTTGCCCCCTGCTAGCTTTCCAATTGCCATAGGCAGCTGGGAAGGAAGGATCGAAATCGTCGAGACTTGATAAAAAAAGGAAGGGTTCATACTCCTAGATGTCAGTACTTACCAAAATGTCAACATGAAAATTGAAATGACCCGAGTGAAAACTATACAACTTACATACGAATCGAAACTCGTACTAGTTATCAGCACAAAGGATTGCCCGGTGATTGGATTCTCCAAGGCCCGAAAAAAATAGCCTCCTCCTATCCGAACCTTGACCCCTGTTCCCTGTCTTGTTCTTGGGCGAGTCTCCTGATCAGCCCAAAGGTGCTGCTCAGGAGTCGGGCTCTCCGGCCTCGTCCCGCTTCCGCTTCGCTCCAGCGTGACTCAAACAATGCCTCCGATCCCTCTCGCCCCTGCAAGCCATCCGCACCTGAGGGAGCGCTTCGGCATCAGGTCATACGCGGCCAATTGGCCAGGCGACGCTCGCTGAAGCGATAGGCATCCTGCCCACAGGCGATATTCAAGCATTGAACGAGTTCCTGCCTCGTCTCTCTCGGATCAATGATGCGATGAATCAGGTTGCGACCTGCGGCCTCCCAGGGGGCATTCATGCGGTCCATCTCCGCGAGAAAGGCCGCTCGGAGCGCTTCTGGCTCATTACTCTGGGCGAGTTTTCGGCCCAATACCACTTCCGCCGCCACCAGGGGCGACATGAAAGAAATCTCGGCCTTCGGCCAGGCGAGCAAGAAATCAGCCCCCATCCGTGCCCCCAGCATATTGCAGTGGGCCATGCCATAAGATTTGCGCACAATCAGACCAATCCGGGGCACGGTGCTGTGATGGATGGCGTCGATGAAGCTCATGATCTTCTGGGGCATCTTTCGCTCCTCGGCGGCTTTGCTCACGTAAAAGCCAGGTGTATCATGCACAAATACCAAAGGGATGTGGTAGGAATCGCATAAAGCAATGAAGGAGATGGCTTTCTCACAAGCTCCCGGTCCCATCGCTCCGGCCATCACTTTGGGATTGTTGGCCAGGAGCCCAACCACCCGCCCGTCGAGGCGAGCGAGGGCCGTGATCAAACTGCCAGCGAAATGGGGTTTGAGTTCCAGCAAGCTATCCGTATCCACCACCCGCTCCAGCAATTTGTGCATGTCGTACACCTTACGCGGATCCTGCGGGATGATCCCCGCCAATTCTTCTTCCGCTAGCGGAGCTTGATCTGTTGACGCTTTCCGCGGTGGCAATTCCTTCGCGTTGGAAGGGAGATAGGTCAAGACCTTTTTGGCAAGTGCCAGGGCCTCTTCATCAGTCTCTGCAAACAAATCCACCAATCCAGTTTTCCGGGCGTGCATCTCCCAGCCGCCCAGCTCCGCAGGAGTAACTTCCTCGCGGGTCGCGGCCTTCAGGACCGGGGGACCAGATACCGCCATCACCGATCCTTTCACCTGGATGACGATGTCCGATACCGAGGCTTTCCAGGTAGGACCGCCATAGCATTCGCCCATGATGAGGGTGATCATGGGCGTTTCCCGATCCCGGGGAGCATGGCTGACAGGTACCGTAAAAGTCATCATGCCGGTGGCACCCATGATGTCAGGAATTCTGGCCCCACCGCCATCTCCGAGGTGGATGCTGGGACAGCCCCGCTTACGGGCGTACTCATGGGTTTGGTATTCTTTTTCGTAGCCGATCCGCCCACCAGAGCCTGCCATCACGGTGACGTCGTCTGAGGTGACGCAGACGGTTTTACCAGCTATGGTGCCCATTCCGCAGATTTTGCCATCGGCTGGCGTTTTCGCGCTGGCTTCTTTCAGGTCGCTATGGGCCAATTGCCCCATTTCGACAAAGCTGCCTGGATCGAGCAACTGTGCAATCCGCTCTCTCGCCGTCAGGCGCTCCTTGGCGTGCTGGCGATCGACTTTGTCATCGCCCCCCATCTCCAGGCTGGTTTCCAGCCGCTCTTGCAGCGCATCTATGCCAAAGGGATCATCGGGAGTAGAAGTAGCCATGAATCAAAAATTTGTGATGCACGAAGATAGGCATACAGGAGGTCATCCGACAGACCATTTCCTTGCGAGCAGATGGCATGGTTGCCGCTGGCGATCGTAGCTCGGTCTTTCAGGCCGAGGAAAAGGCTCTTTCGTCATCGAAATACGCCTCCTCCTGGCCCTTTTCCACATTTTGTATAGGAGTAAACTCCTCATGTCAAACCGACGAATCTCAAATGAAATACGAGGATTGGAAAGTCGGAGACTCGACTCCGGGAGGAGTCATAGGCTTGTAGCACTTGGTGCCCTCATTTTTTTTCGTTGATTCTGCATCTGGGGATGCGAAACCTCTGTCGCTGCCGACGGCAGGCGTGAGGTCTCTAACGGGTCGACCGAAGGGAGAGTCCGCAGCGAAGCGGAGGACGGAGCGAACAGCGACCCCAGCAGAGACCGACCCCGCTCCGGCAATTTGACGGAGCGGGGACACGCCCAAGAAAAAAGAAAGAGAAGAGGTCAGACGACAGACCATTTCATTGTCAGAAGTCAGATGAGTTAGCTATCAGCGGTTCTGACAGCGTAGCGCTCTGGCATCTGACCTCTGCCAGCGCAGCGGTCTTTTTCTATTTCTCAATGAACGGCGGCCGCACCACCTTGGCGGGAATTTGCTTTTTGCGGACTTGGATGTGGAGTTCGGTGCCGAGTGCCGCGGCGGCGGTAGGTACGTAGCCGAGGCCAATGCCTTGGCCAGTCAAGGGGCTGATGCCACCCGAGGTAACGGTGCCGACGATTTCTCCATTCCAAACGATCTCGTAGCCGGAACGCGGAATGCCTCGTTCCTGCATAGCAAAGCCTACCAGTTTGCGCTTCAAGCCTTCGTCCTTGAGCTTCTGAATGGCGTCGGAGCCATTGAAGGGGCCTTTTTTCAGTTTGGTGATCCAACTCAAGCCTGCTTCTAGCGGAGAGGTGGTATCGTTGATGTCGTTGCCGTAGAGCATGTAGCCCATCTCCAGGCGGAGGGTATCACGCGCTCCCAAACCGCAAGGCTTGACTCCAGCATCCATCAGTAGCTCCCATGCGATTTCAGCTTGATCGTTGGGGATGAAGATCTCGAAGGTGCGCTCTCCGGTATATCCGGTGGTAGCGATCAGGAGATCCTCTAGGGAACCAAAGTCTGACCGCGCCCAGAAGTAGGTGCCCAATTCTGAGAGATCCGCGCTACAAAGCGGCTGAATCATCTCCTCCGCTTTTGGCCCGGAAACCGCCAAGAGAGACATTTCCTCCGATTGGTCGATCATTTCAGCGCCGATGCTGGCATTGGTCTGGCTGATCCAGTCCCAGTCTTTTTGGACGTTGGCGGCGTTGGCCACAATCATGTAGGTCTCGTCATTGAGGCAATAGACGATGATGTCATCGACGATGCCGCCCTCGTGATTGGGCAGACAAGAATATTGGGCCTTGCCGGGGATGAGGCGAGCAGCATTGTTGGAAGTTACCTGCTGCACCAATTCCAGGGCCTTGGGGCCGCGAATCAGGAATTCTCCCATGTGGGAGACATCGAAGACGCCAGCACTTTCGCGGATGGTGAGGTGCTCTTGCTTATCGCCTTCGTAGCGGACAGGCATATCGTAGCCAGCAAAGGGAATCAATTTGGCGCCCAGTGCCTGATGTGTTGCGTGTAGGGAAGTAGTCTTGGTCATAAACAGGGGTCGAGGGTTCGAGGGTTCGAGCTTCCTTTGAAAAGAGGCCGCAAGATACAAATAGCGGCTCAATCGCCCTTCATTCTTTTCAAGCTTCCTGCTTGCTCCAGAATGCCGTCCTGCCTCACGGGGGTACGTCAGATGTCCCCAGAAAAAGCATATCCCAGTAGGTGGCAGTCGCGATGCGCCTGCTTCCTTTCTGGAGGGCATCGGTATCTACCAAGCTGCGAATCGCTCTGCGCTTCGTTTTTTTGAGAGTTGGTTCGGCATTTTTCGACAGGGTCTCAGCACAAGTCCTTGTCAATCGACAATCGCAGCCCGGAGGGATGCCCATCTTGGTAGCAAATCGAAGAGAGAAGTTTGGTAGCAGGCGCCTAGCGACTGCCACATATCCCAACATCACCAGTGAAGGTGTGCCATCTGACCTACCTCCCGCCTCTCGCCTTTCGGCTCCCAAATCTCCCTATCTTCGCAGCATGAATCGAGAGATTTTCCGCTTAGCCATCCCGAATATCCTCAGCAATTTGACCGTCCCCTTGTTGGGGATGGTGGATACTGCCCTGATGGGCCGACAGGAATCGGAGGCCTACATTGGAGCGGTAGCCCTGGGAAGTGTCATCCTGAGTTTTATCTACTGGTCATTTGGCTTTTTGCGGATGGGTACTACGGGACTTACCGCACAAGCCTTTGGACGGGGGAATCAATCTGAACAAATGCAACTGCTCGGTCAAGCGCTATTGGTCGGAGTAGGTAGTGGGCTCCTGATCCTGCTGTTGCAATGGCCCTTGATTGAGCTATCCTTCTGGATCATGCCAGGAGAGCCGGAGGTATTGGCACTCGCCAAAGAATACGTCTTCATTCGCATCCTGGCTGCCCCCGCGACGATTGGGCTCTATGCGTTCAGTGGGTGGTTTTTGGGGATGCAGAATGCCCGCTTCCCCATGTGGCTGGTCATTTGCTCCAATGCCATCAACATCAGCCTCAACCTCTACTTTGTCCAATCGCTGGGGATGGATGTGGATGGGGTGGCCTGGGCAACGGTGATTGCGCAGTATGCTGGATTTTTGCTGGCAATCGGGCTCTTTTGGTTGCGATACCGCAACATGCTGGCCTATCTCCAGCGGGCAATCTTATTCGATTGGGTAGCTCTGAAACAATTCTTTTCGGTGAATGCTGACATTTTCCTGCGAACGCTTTGCCTGATCTTTGTGTTTGCTTTTTTCACCGCTCAGTCTTCGGCCATGGACCCGCTGGTCTTGGCTGCCAATCAAATCCTGCTGCAATACTTCACAACGATGTCCTTCGCCGTGGATGGGTTCGCATTTGCTGCGGAGAGTTTGGTAGGGCGTTTCGTTGGCGCCAAGGATGAAGTCCAGCTTCGAAAGGCCGTTCGCTTACTCTTCATTTGGGGGATCGGCTTTGGCTGCGTGTTCGCTGGAGTCTATGCCATTTGGGGAGAACCGCTTCTGTATGTGTTCACTGATCAACAAACGGTGATCGATCAGGCCAAGGTCTTTCTTCCCTGGGTGATCGTATTTCCGCTTGCTGGAGCGGTCGCCTTTATGTGGGACGGTACCTATATCGGAGCAACCGCGGTTCGACCGATGCGCAATACCTTGCTGCTAGCAACCTTTGGGGTGTTTCTCCCCGTTTACTTTTTGACCATTGACTCCTTGGGAAATCATGGACTATGGCTAGCGATGACCTTGTTCATGGTGGCGCGATCGGTGTCTTTGACCGTGCTGGCACCGAGGCATATCGTTATAACAAAAAACCCTCCCGAACCGGGAGGGTCCAACTAAGGAAAGTCGGCGTAATTGTTCATTAGCCTGAGACAAATATATATCTGATAAATGAAAATTACAATAAATGTATAATCAATGGTGAAATTGTTTGCGTGATCGGTATTTTTCGCTACTCCCGAATCAACAATAATCCCAGACAAGTCAGGACTCCATTGAGAATGAGGATCTCAAAACCAAAGGTATAGCCAAGCACCATGGGACTGACCCACTGGATCACATAGGTCAGGATCGGGCAGATCACGCACACCAGCGGAATCCATTGATCCCGAATCTTCAGCTTCGTGTACATCCCCATGACAAATAAGCCCAATAAGGGACCATAGGTGTATCCCGCTGCCCGGAAGATGGCCCAGACCACGGAATCGTCGTTCAAAGCTTCGAAGATCAGAATGACAAGGAACAGGGCCAGCGCAAAGCCCATGTGTACACGCTGCCGAAGGATGCGTTTGCGGTCTTGGTCCGTACGCTGCTCAAACTTGAGTAGGTCCACACAACATGAGGTAGTCAGGGCCGTGAGGGCTGAATCAGCACTGGAGTAAGCCGCTGCAATCACCGCCAGTATAAAGCTGATTCCAGCGCATATCCCTAAATGATCTTTCGCAATCGCCGGAAAGAGTCCATCAGTGGTGGTAAAGCAGTCCTTCAGGGTGCCTTCTGCGTTGGAGATGAAGAGTTTGCACTCCGCCAAGAAAGGCGGGACGGTTTCAAATGCCTGTAATACGCCACTTTGTTCGCCATACAAATACAGCAAACTCCCCAAACCCAGGAAAAGAATGTTGGACAAGAAAAAGACCGCCGAGAACCACAGCACGTTCTTTTGGGCGTCTTGGAGCGTCCGGCAGGTGAGATTTTTCTGCATCATGTCTTGATCTAGGCCGACCATGACAATAGAAATGAACATGCCACTGAACAATTGCTTGAAGAAGTGATTTCCTTCTTTCCAGTCCCAAAAGAATACCTGAGAATAATCGCTTTGCTGTAAGGTTTCTACCAATTCTCCTGGTCCCAACCCCAATCGCTGGCTGATCACATAGACGGTGATGCCAGCCCCTAGCAGCATGAAGGCGGTCTGTAAGGTATCCGTCCACACCACGGTCTTGATTCCGCCCCGAAAGGTGTAGAGATAAATCAAGGCAATGGAGACCGCTACGGTTACGGCAAAAGGAATCCCCAACTCATTGCCAATCACAATCTGAATGACCAGGGCCACGAGGTACATTCGCAAACTGGCCCCAATCAGTCGAGAAATCAGGAACAGAATGGCTCCAGATTTGTAGGCGCCTTCTCCAAAACGTTGGCCCAGAAAGCCATAGATGGAGGTGAGATTGAGCCGATAGTAGAGAGGAAGCAGGACAAAAGAGATGATAACATAGCCCAGCAAATTGCCCATCACAAATTGCAAATAGCCCCATTGTCCGGTCCCGACGGCTCCGGGAACCGAAATGAAGGTAACGCCCGAAAGGGTTGCGCCGATCATGCCAAAGGCGACCAGATACCAGGGCGAATTGCGGTTGGCAGTAAAGAAGGTCTGCTCGTCAGCGTCTCTCCCGGTCCACCAGGAGATCACAAAGAGCAGCAGAAAGTAGCCAACCAGGAGGGGAATGGTGAGGGTCAAGTCCATGAACGAACATCGCAGGTTTTGAGGGCATTTGCAAATGGGAAGACCTAAGGGAGAATCGAGGTAACACTTGTAGGAATGCAACCAAACTCAGTTTTCTCTCCTTTTCTTCGACCAGAATACCTGCGCAAACTCTGTAGAGTTAATTTTCCGGCCTCTCCTAACCAATGAGCTCAATGAATTCAGTGAACGTAACAATATTTGTCTGCTCAAACCTATCAAGGACCAGTACATCTTGATCACCAGTAATCAGATAGTCAGCGCCACTATCTTTAGCCAAAGCCAGTAGAAAATTGTCCTTAGGATCACGGCAAACTTCTACTTCAGACACCACTTCGACCAATTCTCCGAACGCTTCAAAGAGCTCTAGTAACGCCTCAATGTCTTCCCCTGAAAAAATTTTTCTGAACTTTGGACGCATCGCGACTCCAACGAATTCTTGTAACAATTCTTCGCTGAATACCAGTCGGACAGCCCTGGTTTCGATCAACAAATCAATTTGAATCAATCGGTTAAAAATCAAATAGCTGATCCAGAGGTTCGTATCTATAATTATCCTCACCAGATCACTCGCTTTCAGTTTTTCTATCTGAGCGAACTTGTTCTACCTCTGCTGTGATTTCTTTCAGATCGGGAGCTTCTTCAGCCTTTGCCCTTAGTTTGTGCACCAAAGCTGAAAATGACCTTGGTGCCTCCCTTTTCTCCTGAATGTTGATCAGCTTCAATTCTGCAAGACCCTCCAGCAGTATTTTTGCACGTGGATCTATCAATTCTATAGTCAGAACAGTCATTGGCCGATATTAAATAGATTCTATGAACAAGATACACAATTATCGAGATTTCTTCGACTTCCGACGGGTGTAGGATAGGGCAATTGCATCAGCTTTTCAAAATATCCATTAAGTAATCTTTATTGAGTGAAG
>JBCCCJ010000099.1:0-9431 GCA_039033615.1 Bacteroidota bacterium | reverse complement strand
GCTGCGCCTGCTCAAAAAATCGGGCGCAGAGGTACGCGTTGTGTGCACCGAATCGGTTTCTGAATTTGTTGGGGAATTGACGTTCAGCTCCCTTTCCGGCCATCCGGTTTTTCAGGGGCTCTGGTCTGCCAACTGGTCAGAGCACGTAGCACTCGGCAATTGGGCAGATCTCATGATCGTGGCGCCTGCGACCGCTCATACCCTCGCCAAGCTGTCGCATGGCCTCTGCGACAATGCCCTGACCGCCGTCTATCTCGCCGCTCGTTGTCCGGTGATGGTCGCTCCGGCCATGGACGTGGACATGTATTTGCATCCGCGTACCCAAGCCAATCTGGAGACCCTGAAAGGAGATGGGGTCATGGTCCTGCCTACTGGAACTGGCTATTTGGCCAGTGGATTGTCAGGACCAGGGCGTTTGTTAGAACCGGAAGAAATCATGGCTCATATTCAGGCTTCTCTGGGTCCCAAACTGCTGGAAGGGAAACGATTGTTACTCACCGCTGGACCTACTCGGGAGTCTTTGGATCCGGTTCGTTTTATCACCAATCATTCTAGTGGAAAAATGGGGTATGCCATAGCTCAGGCCGCCCAGCAACTAGGAGCGAAGGTAACCTTGGTTTCCGGTCCGGTGGCGCTCGGTGTACCCGCAGGGGTAGAATTGGTGAAGGTGGAATCGGCACAGGATATGTATGAAGCCGTTCATCAACAGGTAGCAGAGCAGGACATCATCATCATGTCAGCCGCAGTGGCGGATTATACGCCCAAGGAAGTGGCTTCTCAAAAACTGAAAAAGGGTGCAGGTCCAATGGTATTGGAACTCCAACGCACGAAGGATATCTTGAAATCCGTAGGAGAAATCAAGCAGCCTCATCAGATATTGGTCGGCTTTGCCCTGGAAACGGAAAACGAAGTTGAGAATGCCACAAAAAAGCTGCACAAAAAAAACCTGGATGTGATAGTTTTGAATTCGCTGCGGGATGCAGGAGCTGGTTTTGGCCATGATACCAACAAAATTACCCTGCTGGATCGCGCTGGTGGCATCGAAGCCTTGCCATTGAAAAGCAAAGGGGAAGCCGCCAAAGACATTCTGCAAAAGATTATCACCCTCCTCGATCAACCGAACCACTCATGAAATATCTGACTTCGTTATTCCTGTTCTGCTCTCTGTTGATGACCAATGTCGCGGGCTTGTCTGCACAAGAATTGCTGTGCAATGTCTCCATCGACGCCAGCCGAATCCAAAGTGACCGCTCGGTTTTCGACGACATGCAGCAGAACATTTCCCGCTACCTCAATTTTCAAAAATGGACCAAAGATGACTTTGTGGGGGAAGAGCGGATTCGTTGTAATATGACGCTCATTGTGATGAATCGACCTTCGCCCGATTATTTTGCCTGCAATCTCAACTTGCAGGTATATCGCCCCACGTTCAACGGTACCTACGAGACCATCACGCTGAATCTCTCGGATGTGAATTTCAGCTTTCGCTACGTTCCGTTTCAGCAAATGCCTTTCGTGGAGAATACCTATACCGACAATCTTACGGCCCTGTTGAATTTTTATGCCTACATCATCCTAGGCGTTGATTATGATACCTTCTCTCCCAGTGGAGGGATGCCATACTTTCGGCAAGCACAAGAAATCGTCAACCTAGCTGTTTCTGCCTCCAATGAGCGTGGTTGGAACTCTTCCGAGAACAACCGGAACCGCTACTGGCTAGTAGAAAATCTGATGAACAGCCGCTACAAAGGCTTCCACACCATTCTCTACAAATACCACCGTCAGGGCCTCGACCAAATGGAGTCCAAGCCCGATCAGGCTCGACGAGCCATGATGGACAGCTTGCGCGAACTCAAGCGCCTCAACCAGCAAAATCCCCTGCTTGTCCTCACCAAAACCTTCCTAGACGCCAAAGACGGCGAGTTGGTGAAAGTCTTCAAAAATGCCTTCGTCAACGACAAAAAAGAATTCGTTCAGATCATGCAAGAGGTCGATCCCTCCAACATCGCCCAATACAACTCCGTGATGGAGTAGGGGAGGGAGAAATGTTGTATCTTCAGGGAAAGAAGAAAGCATGAAAGCAGAGGTCTTAAGGAATCAATTGTCGCAAATACCGACTTTCCAAGGAGCAAAGGAACGCTTGCTCAATCGGGAAGAATACTACCTGATGGCCAAAGCGGAAATTTTAGGGCCAGGGGAGAAAGTAGAATTGTTAGCTGGAAAAATCTATACCATGAGTCCTGTTGGAAGTCGCCATGCGATGTGTGTAAATCGGTTGACTGCATTGCTCATTCCACTGGTAGGGGAGAAATTTCTGGTCAGTGTCCAAAATCCTATCACACTTTCAGAACAATCGGAGCCAGAACCAGATTTGGCCCTTTGGAAGCCACCTTTTGAAAAGTATGAGCAACAACTTCCTGACCCTGCCGAGGTCAGGCTAGTGATCGAAGTCGCGGATTCTGCTCTCACCAAAGACCGGGACCTCAAACTGCCCCTCTATGCAGAAGCCGGCATCGAAGAAGTCTGGTTGGTAGACCTAGCCAAAGAACAAATCGAAGTATATACCCAACCAAGCGGGAACCTCTACACCCTCCGAAGAATCATTCAGCGCGGCGGCGAAGTGGAACTGCTGGGAGAAAGCATTACGATGGAGCGGGTGTTTGGGGAGAAACGGGCGTAGATACTCGAATATCATGCCCCCATTCTTTTTTAGAAGTAATTTACCTGGATCTGCTGCAGGAAAGAGACCTTTGGGGTACTCTTTATGACTGTTGATTCCAGCCAGAGAGCAAATGAAAAGGATCATGGGAGAATTCAAGCTGATGTTTGCCATCACCGCCAAATTTCTCTTATTTGATGCTCCCAAACGATCCCCCCTATGCAACCCCTGGCAAATACCTACCTTCCCGGTCCGGGATTAGAAGCCGTGATTGAATTGGCTCTGGAAATGGGCCGCCCTCTCCTGGTAACTGGCGAACCCGGTACAGGAAAAACCCGATTGGCGGACTTTGTAGCCCAAAAACTGAAGCTGGATCCTCCACTGGTGTTCAACACCAAGACCGATGCCCAGGCCATAGACCTCTTTTACAGCTACGATGCCATCCGGCATTACCGGGATTCTGCCAGACCAGATGCTACGGCCAATGCCTTGGAATACATCAGCTTCCAGGCTCTGGGCCAGGCCATCCTGGAATCGGGCGAAAAGCGGAACGTAGTCCTCATTGATGAGATCGACAAAGCCCCGCGCGATTTCGCCAATGATTTGCTGTTTGAATTTGAGGAACTGGCTTTTCAGGTGAAAGAAGCCTCTACCGAGGAGACCAAAGCATTTTTGGGAGATGCCCATGAAGTGGATGAACAAGGCTTCATTCGGGTGCAGAAAGGAGAAAATCGCCCGGTGCTGATCTTGACTTCCAATTCGGAGAAGAACCTGCCCGATGCTTTCATGCGCCGGGTGTTGTACCACCACATCGAGTTTCCCACCCACTCCCGCTTGCAGGAAATTGTGGCGGCCAACGTGCCCGACGACATCCAACTGAATCAGGTCCTGGTCGAGGCTGCCATCGAACATTTCGAAGACATCCGGGAAAACAAACGCCTGCGCAAACGCCCCGCCACTGCCGAATTGCTGGCCTGGATTCACGTGTTGCACCGCAAGCAAGAACGGGCGGATCTCCAACGTGCCCTGGAAGCGGATTCCCCCCGCGAGGTCAAAATGGCCATCTTCAACACCTACTCCCTGATCGCCAAAAACAAAGATGATCTGGCGACGCTGAAACGAGACTTGGGACTCTAAGCTGCGGGTGAACCCCTATGGAATCCATCAAGCCAACCATATTGCTGGCCTTTGCCGATAGTCGAAATGACTTGCCGGAGCTCGTCAACGAACGTCGCTCCCTCGAGGATATGTTGACGGCCAAGTTCAACGTGCAGAGCCGGGATGCCATGACGCACCGGCGCATGGACCAGTTTTTTCGGGAAGAAGGTCACCGCCTGCGGGTCTTTCACTTTGGGGGACACGCCAATGGAAAACAGTTGGCCTTCCTCTCAGAAACGGGAGACAGTGCCGCTGCCTACGTCCGGGGAGTGGCAAGCCTCGTTGGCAAGCAGAAGGGCATCGCCCTGGTATTCCTCAATGGGTGCTCCACCCAGGGACAGGTCGAGACCTACCTGAAAGAAAAATTGCCGGCGGTGATTGCCACCACGGCCCCCGTTTCCGACTCTGTTGCCCAGCAATTTGCCAGTGCCTTCTACAAAAATTTCATCGCCCGGGAAGGGCGCTGCCCCCTCCGAGAAGCCTTTGAGCAGGCTAAAAGCTAAATCAATGGTCGCTTTCAAACCTATCGGGATTTGTATAGCCGCAGTTTGGAGTTGGACGAAGAGGCAAAGTTTGCCGACCACTTCCCCTATGAACTCCACCTCCGTACCGATCGGGATGGGCTGCTCTGTTACCAGGATCTGCTGCTGCCCAAAGAAGGAGAAGCCCCGGAAAAGATTCCCGCTCACGCCCATTTGCTGGTGGACCGGGAGGATGAGAACGAAGAGTTCCGGGATGAAATCCGGAGCATCCTGCGGCGCATCGAGGCGCGCAAGCCGATCATCTACCTGGTGCAAGGTGAGTCTCAGGAGCTGCCCTTCAAACTCTGCGAGCGCTTTCGCCGCTTTACCTTGCAGGAAAGCTTCAAAAAGAGCAACAAAGTATGGGTCGAATCGCAGGTGTTGAAAAAGACCATCGAGATGCCCCGGAAAAAGCACTACGCCAGAAAGCACAAAGCGCTGGACGTGCTCAAGGAAGGGTTGGTGGAAGAACTCGGGCTGGAGGACGTCACCGCTGACCAAATTCGGGACTTTCAAGGCAAGGAGTTGACTCTCCTGCTGGACAAACACCTGCAAGTGATCTACCTCCAACACAACCTCTACGCGGGAGATTGGGATCCGGCCCATAGTCCCAAGGTGTTGACAGAATACCTGGGGGATTTCTGGGATACGACCCTCCCGGAAAATTGCCCGGACATTGTGCTGGTATTGGGACTGAAATATGCCAAACCCACCGGCTTGCTGAGCTGGCGCAAGAAACCCGATCTCCGCATCCCGCAGGCCTTTGCGGGCTTGGCGGCGGTACTGGAATTGTTGAAACCGATAGAAAAAGAAGAGGTAGAAAAATGGAAAGACAAATACGCCTCGGACGACCCCGGCCTGTCCGATCGGATCTTCAAAAAAGACAACCCCATTCCCATGGAAACCATCTTGCCCCTATTGGAGGCGGAAGTACAAGCGCGAAGGCGGTGAGAGAAGGAAGGATGCGGGAGTCGGGAAGCGAGATGCGGGATTGCCTTGCTGGCAGGAGACCGATATTCGAACCTCAAAAGAGAAGCCAAATGTCAGAACGCCTTGCTGTCAGAGCACTGCGTTGTCAGACGCTTGACAAGCCTCAACTTCCATCTGCCACTTCTAACTCCCACTCCCACTACTACCTGATACATCCCCCAACCCCCTTCTCTAACGCTCCCTCCAACTCTGCAAGGGGGCGATCTTCGATTTTGAACCCTGATCCTTGACCCCTGTTTCCAATGAACATCCCCCAACCCCCTTCTCTTTCCGCACCATCATCCGCACAAGGGGGCTTTTCTACGACATAAGGCCTTTGCGAAATACAATTTCGCGCTACTTTGAACCCCAAACCCCAAACCCCAAACCCCAAACTCCTGAACCCTGAACCCACATATCTCCCCTTTGGCGAATTGCTGAATCGCCTGCAGGACCAGGGCTTTGAACTGGGGCCGGATCACTACATCCAGGTTCAGGAACTGCTCCAACGATATGTGAAGCGGGACGCAGCACCAGCAGCGGCAGAAGATCCCCTTTTGGCCCTCCGCTACCACTTGGCCGCGCTGCTGACCCAGTCTGAAAGCCAACAGGCCATCTTCCATCAGGTCTTCGATGCCTATGTAGCCGAAATGGAAGGCCCCTGGTATGAGGTCAGTGCGCCCCCGCCTCCTCCAGCAGCGAGACGGGCCCGCTGGTGGCTCTGGCTGGCGGCGATTCCTCTCCTGGCTTTTTTGTGGTTGTGGTTGCGACCTCTGCCCAGCCCGGAGGCTACGGCCGGATTTCAAGCGACCACCCCCAACTCCCGCCTAAGCCAGACCCTCGAGTTTCGGGACTTGGGCCAATACCGCTATCCGGTGTGGACCTTATCCCGTCCCCCGGAACCGGAACGCTTGCACTGGGACTTTGGAGATGGGAGCAGCAGTACGGATCCCCAGCCCATCCACCATTATGAGGAAGCGGGCACCTATCAGGTGAAACTGACCAGTTTTTTTCCCAGCGGGGACACGATTCAGCGTACTCAGTCGCTAGTGGTTCGGCCCCTAGAGCGACTCCAGGCCAGCTTCACTCATCAGACTATTTCTGAGGAGGCCAATGCCTATTTGCTGACCAGCACCAGTTATGTCTTTGCCGGGGACAGTCAATACCGGCCCCTTGATACCCTGCAATCGCTCCAACTCGATTGGGAGGTAGCAGGACTGGGGACCTTTCAAGGCGATTCCATCCGGATTCAGGCCCCGAACAATTTGGACAGCCTCGTGATTCGCTTGCTGGTCCAAGCCAGCTGGCCCGACACAACGGCCATAGATTCCGCTCAGCGCATCATCCGCCAACTCCAGCCGCCAGTTTTTCCTTCTCTTCGCGAATACCTGGTGGATGCCGATCTGTCCGACCTGATCAAGCAGCAACCGAGAAACTGGTGGCCGGTGGCCCTGCTGTTGGCTTTGCTGCTCAGCTACTTGGCCTACGAACTCTTTCGGGCCCGACAACGCAAAGTCTCCCTCAACTCGGCCCCGGAACGAGGCCCCCCTTCCCGCCATCCCTTGCAACTGAATGAACCGGGATTGGAACTCTTCCAGAGCCGGGAATTCTACGCCATCGCCCGGGAATTGCGCCGCCGTCGAAGTGGAGAGCAACGCAAACGGCCTGACCTGCCCCGCTCCATCCAAAAGAGTGCCGAAGCGGGAGGCTTCCCGGATCTGGTCTGGCAAACCCATTCCCACCCCTCTCAGTATCTGCTCCTGATCGAGCAGCAGCATCCCGAGGACCATCTGGCGCGTCTTTACGCAGAAATCGGGCGGGAATTGGCCTCGCGGGACATCTCGGTAGAGGTCTATTTCTACCAGGGCGACCCCCGCCACTGCTGGCGAAAAAAACGGCGCGAAGCCCTTCCCCTCTCTCGCCTCTGCAACCTCTATCCCGACTATCGCCTCTTGATCATCGGCTATGGCGACTACCTGCTGCACGAAGATGGGCGCAAACTCGATCCCTGGACCGAGGCCTTCGAGAGCTGGCAGGAGCGAGGCTGGCTCTCCATTCGGCCCACCGAAAGCTGGGGGATGACCGAACGGGCCCTGGCTACTTCCTTCGTGCTGGTACTAGCCACCCAACTGGGACTGGTCCGCCTGGTGGAGCAGTGGCAAGCCGAAGAACCCCTGCTTCCTCAAGAGTGGCAACAACTCTCCCGCGAAAGCAATCTCTGGCTACCAGAGGAGGAGAGCCTCCCCCCCGATCAACTCCCCGCTCTCCTGACCGAATTGCGGGTCTATCTGGGGCCAACCGCCTTTCGGTGGCTGGCGGCCTGTAGTTGGTATCCCGACCTCCGATGGGGGCTGAGCCTGCAAATGGCGGCCCTGCTCCAACATCAGGAGGAGCAGGAGGCGGCCCTCCAACTGGACATCGACGGCTTGCTCCGCCTCTTCCGCCTGCCCTGGCTCCGCACAGGCAAACTGCCCGAATGGCTGCGGGGAGCGCTGGCAGAAAGCCTGCCCGAAGCAGAAGCCCGGGCCGTGCGCACCCATCTGCTGCACCTACTTTCCGAACCCCGCAACCAGCCGCCGGAAGAATCCTATGCCGAGGTGGATCACGTGGTGCGCCTGGCGTGGCTGGAGTACCAAAACTCCGCCCAAAGCAAAGCCGATCGCAAGCGCTTGGTGGAGAAACTCAAGGACATTGATCCCGAGGAGATCGAAGACTACCTCAGCTTGCAGGAATTGGGCAAGGTGCCGACGGCGCTCTCCCCCTTGCTGCCAGCGCGGGATTTTCGGGGCAGCATCCCCCTCTTTGGGCTGCGGCAGCGGGTGCGCATGCGCTGGCTGGGCATTCCCCTGCTGCTGGGCTTACTGGGGAGCTTGTGGTTCAGTTGGAGTGGCCAACGGCAGGAAGCATACGATCCTAGGCGGAGCTATGAGAGGAGTGAGCTGAACCTGCAAACGGCCCTGGATACGGCTCGCTGGTACAACCATGAGGGCTATTTGATTGGCACGGATGCCTTGGATAGTACGGATACTGGTCGAGACCAATTCAGCGCTGCCTTTGGTTTGGTACCCAATGATTCCTTGACTCAACACAACCTGCGTTTGGCCTATTACCAACTGGCTTTGAGCTATTACCAAGCAGATAACTTAACTCTATTGCTAGACGTCTTCAACATGCAAGAGACCGTATGGCAGGAATCAACAGATTATCCTCTTACCTCCCTTGGAAAATGGTATGAAGCCTTATGGGGGACCAGCTTCATCATGAGTGGATTTCTTTATGAAGGCAGTAATCGATCCTACTCAGCCCTGTGTGATTCAGTGAATTCTGTAGCCGAGGCGCAGGAGCGCTTCCTCCTACAAGCCAAACGCCCACCTCCCTTAAATTTTCTCCGGGAACAATTGGACTTCGAGCGGCTAATTGAACTACGCTTGGGGGAGGCAAGCCAGAACATTTGGGTAGCGGCCCTACTTAACTGCCTCGGCCAAGACAGCCTCATCCAGCGCCCCGTCTTCCTGAATCTACGCATCCAGGATGCCGAAATCGGTCAGCCCCTCTCTGGTGCAGAGCTCTTGCTTCCCAGCCAGGACAATCTGGTGGCAGATGCCAACGGCCGCATCTTCTTCCGTTACAAGGAAGCGCCTGAAACGCGGATACCCGGCCAGATCAGCTTGACCATCGAAGCGCCCGGCTATTTTCGGGAAGGCCATGTACTGCGGCTGCTGGAGGACTCGACGGAGGTGCAGAGGGTACGCTTGCGGCGTAATGAAGGCAATCTGAAACTCAGCGCCAGTGTAACGGAGGGCTGTGCGCCCTTATCAGGAGTCCTGCAAGCCACTGCCGACAAGCCCGTTGCCCGGTATCGCTTCGGGATCGGCGACAGCATTTTCGAATCCATTGCTGATGCTGAGACTGAGTTTGAGATAGATCCTCCGGGTACCTATGCGATCTCGGTACTGGTGGAATATGCAGATGGAGAACGGGATACCCTCCTCCTAGCAGATGCTATTAGGGTGCGCAATCGCCCGGATATTCAGCTGGAGGCCCAGCCAGATTCTGTTAACCCCCTGACCTGGACCTTCCGCCCCACAGGCATCAACGTAGATTCCTTTCAGCTAGACCTGGGG